>JAEUHE010000075.1 GCA_016793885.1 Verrucomicrobiales bacterium | reverse complement strand
CAAACCGCAACCCACGATGGGGTTGTGAATTCTATGGGTTTTTCCCAGGGTAGCTCGTTCCTCGCAACCCTGGGCTTTGAGGCGCTATCCCGTTGGGATAGAGGTCCAAGATCTTCTGAACTTGTGGGTAATGCTTAGAGAACTCTGCCGCTTTTCAGCTTGAATCGCGCACCTCATCGGTCTCAAGTCGGATGCTCGAAGGCCGATTGACCCTCCTGGCGGCCATCCAATGAAAAGCTCCTCGCCAATCCAATTACTGCTGCAAGCTGCTCTAGATCGCCTAGACCGGCACCTGGGGGTACGATTGGCGCACGTCGTGGCTCCTTGCCTGCTGGCATCGATGATCGGATGCTTCGCCGTGGTTCTTGAACCCGTCCTGACGCACCGATCTCGACAGACGCATCTGATCAAAAACCTGATCCTCGCCTGGCTGCCGCTGGGGTTCGCCTGGCTGAGTTTCCGGCGAGCCCAAGCCGGACATTTCCGGGATTGGTGGTTCGGGACCTGCACGGTGGCCTGGCTTCTCCTGCTGCCCAATTCACCCTATCTCTTTACCGACCTGGTCCACCTGCTGGGCAGATACAACAACCACTACTGGTCGGATCTCGTCAAGGTGCTGCTCTTCGCCACCACCGGCATGGGCGTCGGCATGATCTCACTGCAGCTGATGCATGGTCTGGTGACGCGATGGCGCGGATGGCTGGCGGGATGGACCTTTGTCGCGATCATCTCAGTGCTCTGCTCGATTGGTGTCGGACTGGGCCGATTTAAGCGCTGGAACAGTTGGGATGCGTTGAGGACGCCTAAGCTCGTGCTCCGAGATGTCATCGACTATATCCAACACCCTGGGTCGAGCAATCATCCCACCGGCTTCCTGGTGCTGATGGCTCTGTTCCTCTTTTGCTCCTATCTCACCTTCTATGCTCTTCGCCACGCCCCGCCCATCGAAACACCTCCTACGGAACAGCCTCCGATCCCAAAGGGATAGAGACAAGGCCGGCGCATGGTACGGCGAAACTCCGTTGAGCCCACAATAACCCCCGGGCTCCCTCGCACACGGAAAATCCCCCCCGATGAGGGCCTCTCAACGTGGATCATCTCTTCGCGCTCCCCGCCGCGGTACCTTCAACCCTTACAAACCCTGGGCATTCATGAGGACTCAGCACCATCGGGCTCCACAGCCCCAACTCGGAGTCGGGGTGGGGACAAGTCCGACCGGCTGCTAGCCGACCCACTTACCTTTGCCAGCCAGGTGATCCTTGAGGCGCAGCATGTCTGCGTCGACCATCAGGTTAGCCAAATCCACAAACCGGGTTTTAGGCTCCCAACCCAGTTTAAGCTTGGCCTTGGAGTAGTCACCGATAAGTAGTTCCACCTCGGCAGGACGGAAGTAAACCGGGTCAATCTCAACATGCTTGGTCCAATCGAGTCCCGCCCTCGAAAACGCAGCTTCGAGAAACTCTTTCACGGTATGCGTCTCGTTGGTAGCGATCACATAGTCGTCCGGCTCGGGTTGTTGCAGCATCAGCCACATCGCCTCGACATACTCCTTGGCGTAGCCCCAGTCACGCTTGGCATCCAGGTTCCCCAGGAAAAGTTTATCCTGAAGCCCGGCCTTGATGTGGGCAACTGCCCGCGTGATTTTCCGGGTGACAAATGTCTCACCGCGCCGCGGCGATTCGTGATTGAAGAGAATCCCGTTGCTGGCATGAATGCCGTAGGACTCCCGGTAGTTGACGGTGATCCAATACGAGTAGACCTTGGCGCAGCCATAGGGACTCCGAGGATAGAACGGGGTCGTTTCGGTCTGCGGCACCGCAGCCACCTTGCCATACATCTCGCTGGAAGAGGCCTGATAGAAGCGGGTCGAGATTCCAGTCTCCCGAATAGCCTCAAGCAGACGAACGGTTCCCGTGGCCGTGATATCGGTGGTATACTCCGGGCTGTCGAAGCTCACCCGCACATGACTCTGGGCCGCCAGGTTGTAAACCTCTTCCGGCTGAATCTTGCCCACCAAGCGGGCCAATCCGCTCGCATCGCTGAGATCACCATAGTGGAGCTTCAGACGGGCGCTGGTGACATGAGGATCCGCGTAAATATGGTCGAGACGGCTGGTGTTGAAGGTGCTTGCTCGACGGATAATGCCATGAACCTCGTAACCTTTGGCCAACAACAACTCCGCGAGGTAGGAGCCATCTTGCCCGGTAATGCCGGTAATCAAAGCACGCTTGTTCATAAATAGAATCCCCCCTGTCCTCTCCGGATGGGTTACTTCGGGTTTGGCTTCTGGCCATCCTTGGGCACCGTGGCCTTCATGGAAGGCGCCGGGATCGGAACTCGATTCGCTAAGAAGGCTGCAGAAACCGAACCGTCAGCTTCCAAACGTCCTCGGATCACCACATCCGCCCCCACTGTAAGATCTGCTGCCTTAACCACACTCCCTCCCACTTTGGCCAGGGTCGTCGGCGTGCAGCGGACCATAAAGACCGAACTCGCGTTGGAGGCGAAGAAGGAGTTCTTGGCGGCATCGATGGTATGGACCCGCGCGAAGACACTCACTGCAGAAGGCCCACGGTTGGTCGCCACTCCACTCGCCGCTCCGGGAGACGCAGGGGAAGCAGCGTCCCGTTCAGCGGCGAGCGAACAAAGGAGCAAACCCGGAGTGCACAGCCAGAGGCAGGCACGGAAAGCGACTCGTACCAGCAAGCTTAACATGGAAGATTGGCGATTCATAACAGACACCCGGATGACTCCACCGACATTCCACTCTTGGCCTACGGGTGGCAAGCCGATTTGCGAGGCTCATTGCTTTTCAGAACCTGCCGATTAAGTTGGGGAAGAGAATGGAAAAAATGGAACGTCCGCCGGTCGACCCAGAGTTGCGTCGACGCATTAACGAACTGATCGCTTTCAAGGGTGGAGGGAGCAACCCGGACCTGGTTGCCGACATCATCGAAAACGCCCTGAAGCTGATGTCCGACGTGGAGTCACGCGGGGATGTGCGCGTCATCCAAACAACGGTCCGAGAGCTGCGCTATGCCTTCAGACTATTCGCCCCTCACTCGAAGGTCCGGAAGGTCACCATGTTCGGGTCGGCCCGCCTCCAACCCAATCGCAAAGAGTATCAGGAGGCGGTGTCCTTCGCGCAGAAAATTGCCGCGGAAGGATGGATGGTCATCACTGGAGCCGGCCCCGGCATCATGCAGGCGGGACATGAGGGAGCCGGGCCGGAGAAAAGCTTCGGCGCCAACATCCGGCTACCTTGGGAGCAAAGCGCCAACCCGGTGATCCAGCACGACAAGAAGCTAATCACCTTCAAATACTTTTTCACCCGCAAGCTGACCTTTGTCAGGCACTCTGACGCCATCGTTCTTTTCCCCGGCGGGTTCGGAACCCTCGACGAGGGCTACGAAGCCCTCACGTTGATGCAGACGGGGAAGAGCAAACTGATGCCGCTGGTGCTCATGGACAAGCCGGGCGGCACCTATTGGAAGACCTGGGACAAGCACATCCGCGAGCATCTGCTTCGCAACCAGCTCATCTCCCCGGAGGACCTCGACCTCTACCAAATCAGCAACAGCGTCGAGGATGCGGTGAAGTTAATCACCCGGTTCTATCGCAACTTTCACTCGATGCGCTTCGTCAGGGAAACGCTCGTCATCCGTCTCCAGCACGCCCTCTCGCCGACTGCGATCGATGCTCTTAACGAGGACTTCGCGGATATCATGCTGACAACCAAAATCCATCCGATCGAACCCACCGCCGAGGAGAAGGAGGACAACCAGTTCCTTCACCTGCCTCGCATCGGCTTCGAGTTCAACCGACGGGACTATGGCCGGCTTCGTCAAATGATCGATGTCTTGAATGCGCAGTGACCCGCACCGCGGTCCCCGCACCCTGCCGCCGGGCGCATAAAAAGGGCGGTCACCCGTAGGTGACCGCCCGATCAAAAACTATAAACTGCTCAGCCAGTGGTTGAGAGAGCTCAGACCGTTCAAGCCGTCGCTTCTTCGATCTTGGCGTGTTGCTGGAGGAAATCGACCACCTTCTCGTGCAGCATCTGGTTGTAGATGTCCTGAAGCCCGTTGCGTTTCTCCAACTCCTTCACCAGCTTTTCAGGCGTGGTTTGATAATGGCGGGCCATGGCTACCACTCGAACATTGAGCTCATCGTTGGAAACCTTGATTCCCTCTTTGATGGCGATCTTGTTGAAGAGGAAGCTGGCTTTCACCCGATCTTTGGCGGTCTGGGCCGCGGCGGCGTAGATCTGATCCTTTTGCTGCTCGATCAATTCCTTGGCTACTCCGCGCTGCTGATTCTCAGCCACGATGTTGTAGACCACGTTCCGGGTCTCCTGATTGACAGAGACCTCGGGGAGGTCGAACTGGACTTTTTCCATCAGGGACTGAACGACCTGGGAACGAACGTTGCGGTGATCCTTGCTGTTCAGTTCGTTCTGCAAATCGGAGCGCACGCCCTCGCGGAGCTGATGGAGATTCTCGGCCTTCCAACCCTGGGCGAAGGCATCATCCAGAGCAGGCAAAATCCGATTTTTCACCTCCACAACCTCCACTTCAAACGCGCCCTTCTTGTTCTGGAGCTGGGGCGTCACGAAGTCCGCCGGGAAGTCAACGTTCACCGTCCGGCGATCACCGGCCTTGGCACCCACCAATTGGTCGGTAAAGCCAGGGATGAAGTAATCCTTCTCGAGACGCATCCAGAAGTTCTTCTGTTCCGTTAGGCCCTTGGCAGTCGGAGCCAGTGCGGTGATGGGCTGTCCCTCGCAAGAACCTTGGTAGTTGACGACCACGAAGTCACCAGACTCAGCCGCGCGATCTACTGTCTCAAAAGTGGACTTACGTTCCCGAAGCGCATCCAAGGCGCGATCGATATCCTCGTCGCTGACCTTGGTGTTCCCGCGCTTGGCGGCGAGGCCACGATATTCCGGAACCTCAAATTTCGGCGCGGTCTCAACCGTGAAAGCGACCTTGGCATCCTGATCGATGCCAAATTGGATCTCTTCGACATCAGGGTTGGCTACCACCTCCAACTCATGCTGTTTCACGGCATCGCGGAAAATGTCGCCGTAAAGCTTCTGGCGCACTTCCTTTTGGATATCCGCATCAAACTTCTTCAAGATCATCTCACGCGGGGCTTTACCAGGCCGGAAACCGGGCAGCGAAGCGTGCTTTGCGAAGTAGGTCGTGACTTCTTGATAAGCGCTCTTAACCCGCGAGGCATCCACCTCAATGCGGAGGAGTTTCTTGCAAGGACCGAGGTGTTCTAGCGTGACGTTCACAGATAGTTCTATTGGAAATGATTGCTCGATTCCCGCCCGGCCAGATCTCCAAACCTGAGCGTCCGACCCCGGCGAGTCGGCAAAGGTATTAGGCAGGCTGGGAAGCGTCAAGCCTGGGAATGCGTGTTTGACACTCACCCCCACCTCATGAGACTATGACCAAACTAGAGTTGTTCACATAAATGCCAAGAGCTATGCGTACCCCATTGAGTTTCCTCCCCCGCTTTCGGTTCTCTTCCGGAATAGTGTTACCGACAATCTGGAAGCTCGGTTTGGTTCTCTTCGCCGGGTTCCTGGGCACGGTACCGGGCAGCCTGGCGGCGGCTCCGGCGAACGACGCTCTATCCCAGGCTTTGGAGTTGACTGGAAGCACCGGAGTGACTCCCGGCACCACCGCCTCCGCTACGGTCGAACCAGGTGAACCTCTCCACGTGACGGATGCCGGGGGGTCGGTCTGGTATCGTTGGGATGGTTACCGATGGCCAGAGACCGGCAGCGCCACCAACACACTCACAGTAGCCGCCGCTAGCTTCACGCCTCGCTTGGCCGTCTATCGGCTGAACGGAGATACCGTCGCCTTCAGCAATCTCGTCAAGGTTGCCAGCGGCACCACCACCACCAAAAGCGTGTCCGCCAAGTTTCGCGCCGATCCGGGAGCCAACTACCTCATTGCAGTTGCGGGTAGCAGCCGGAGTGCAGGAACGTTCAATCTCACCTGGAAACTCGCCCCCCCACCCGGAGGGGGAGTCGACCTGGTGGTGGTGCCCGAGTCCCTCAAGGCCAGCGTGGTCACCCGGAGCTTCAACGATCAGGATTGCGAAGTCCTCGACGGATGCACCACACCAGGCAACAACCGGCTGCTGACCATCGACTTCCAGGTCGCCAACCGGGGAACTAAAGATCTCATCCTCGGCAACCCGGAGGAGTCGCCCTACGGAGTTCAGCGAAACTGCTCCCGTAACAAGGTGTTCTCCGGCCTCCATCGCTATGTGCTGAAGAACAGCAAGGGGCAGATCGTGAAGTCGACCGAACCCGCGGAGCATTGCCTGCGGGATGACCGGCGGGAAAACAGCAAATCCGCCACGAACCAACTCTACACCTGCAGCGGCATTCAAGGGATCCAAGCAGGTTGGCTCTATGAATCTTCAGCCCTCCTACCCTGCCACTTCCTGGACGTCTCCGATGTCGCGTCGGGAACCTACACTCTCGAGGTCGTAACCGATCCTCATAACTCGATCGTGGAGAGCAACGAAACTAACAACACCGCGAAAATCACGGTAACCATACCCGCCGACTGCACCACACCACCACCCAACGACTTACGCTCCAACGCTATCGAGCTACAGGGAACCATGGCAGCGATCCTGGGCAACAGCGAATGCGCCACCGTTGAACTGGGAGAGGCCCCTCATGTTTCCGGTGCGACGCCCGGTCGTTCGATCTGGTATCGATGGACCGCCCCCTACACCGGTCAGGTGGTCGTGTCCACCGAGGGAAGCAACTTCGACACGCTACTCGAGATTCAAGCCGCCGCCACCGGCGGGGTGAACGGCGAGTCCATCGCTAGCAATGACGATGTGGGTGCCGGCATCCCGCAAAGCCGGGTCACGTTCAACGCGACACAAGGCCAAACCTATTGGATCGTGATCGACGGCTATAACCTTCAGGGAGGAGACGCCAGGCTCAGTATCAAC
The DNA here is from genome assembly GCA_016793885.1 of Verrucomicrobiales bacterium. Classification (NCBI taxonomy): domain Bacteria; kingdom Pseudomonadati; phylum Verrucomicrobiota; class Verrucomicrobiia; order Verrucomicrobiales; species Verrucomicrobiales bacterium. The sequence goes on along the minus strand of JAEUHE010000075.1, from coordinate 9,433 downwards.
GGGGCGGTCAACGATAGCTTCCAGGATGCCCAACCCCTGTCCGGCTTGACGGGGCTTGTTACCGGGGACAATGGGCGCGCCACGAAAGAAACCGGGGAGCCGGTCGTGGGCGGAAACGCTGGAGGCCACTCCGTTTGGTATCGATGGACCGCCCCCATCAAGGGCCCCGTCAACCTCAGCACCGAGGGTAGCACCTTCAAGACTCTCCTAGGTGTCTTTCAGGGTTCTGCTCTCAATAAGCTTACCGCCACCCCCGGCACCGCAAGCCAAACGACCGGAGGCCAGGCCAAGCTGCGGTTCCAAGCAAATGCAGGTCAAACCTACTACTTCGTGGTCGATGGCCGCGCCGGAGCCAGTGGTGTCTACCAACTCTCCTGGCTCGAGGAAGGTGCCCTGCCGGCCCCGCTCCAGATCGCAGCAACTCAGCCAAAGGAGGGCCAGATTCTGCTGAGTATCTCCGGGAATGTAGGGCAGGTGGTGACCATTCAGCGGGCGATCGAACTCGGGGCCTGGACGAACATCGGAACTCTGACCCTCACCACGACAAACCAAGCAAGGTTCACCAACTCCCCCGGCAGCCTGAATAAAGCCTTCTATCGGGCAATCGCTCCCTGAAGCCATCAAGAAGGCCAGGGACGCCGGCCTCTGTCCCTACCCTAACGAGGAGAATGGCCCCATTCTCCTTCTTAGGCTGACTTGAAGGCTTATCCTTTATGACCTCACGCCGATGGATAGAGCGAGGACATGAAGAAGATTTTGTTACTGCTCGCGCTGGGTGGAATTGAAGTCGCCGCCTCCCTGCTTCAGGCGGAAACCGCATCGGCGGAGGCTTCCGAGGGATTGGCCGTTGCGAGACGCCTGAACGAGGCGTTTGCCGCGGTGGCCAAAAACTCGTCTGCCCAAGTCGTGGTGATCAAGGTCACCACCAAAACAACCGAGCCTGCGGCGGATGCCCCGCCTCCGGCCGACCAGGAAGACCTGAGCCCTGAGCTGCGACGCCTTCTGGAAGAGCACCTTCCCGATCTTCACAACAGTCCGCCTTTCCGCAGCGGATCAGCCGACTCATACGACAGTCAAGGATCGGGAATCATCTTCAGCTCGCAGGGCCACATCCTGACCAACCGCCACGTGGTCGAGAATGCGGACACCATCCGAGTGAAGCTAGCCGACGGCAGCGAGCACGCCGCGCGCATTTGCGGTCTGGATGCCATCTCGGATCTCGCGCTTCTTCAGGTGCCGCTCGCCAATCTGCAGCCCGCCAAGCTCGGAACTTCCTCCCGACTCAGGATCGGCGAGTTCGCCATCGCCATCGGGGCCCCCTTCGATCTCGACTACAGTGTGACCTTCGGCCACATCAGCGCCAAAGGACGCAACAACGTCCTCTCCGACGCCAATATCGAGCAAGACTTCATCCAGACCGACGCCCAGATCAATCCGGGCAGCAGTGGAGGGCCCCTGCTCAATATCGAAGGGGAAGTCATCGGCATCAACACCCTGATCCGAGGAGTCCGCACGGGCATTGGCTTCGCCATCCCCATCGATCGTGCGAAAGAGATCGCCCAGGAACTCATGCACCATGGCCGTTACGCCCGCACGTGGCTGGGGATTGGGGTCCAGGCGCTTCGGGAAGACCCTGTGCTTCGTCTGGCCGTCCCCGAGGCTCGCGAGGGGCTGCTGGTCAAAACCATCGAGGCCGGCGGCCCAGCCCGCAAATCTCAGCTCCGGGCGGGCGATGTCATCGTCGCCATCGACGGACATCCCGCTCTCAGTTCCCAAGATCTCAAAAAGACCGTCCAGTCGCGCAAAGCCGGGGATCAGGTGACCTTCGACGTCATGCGAGGGGGCCAACGACTGAAGGTGCAACTACAAACCGAGGCCATGCCGGAAGGAGAGGAACCTCAACTAGCGGCCACTCCCACCTCGACTTCGGAGCAGGACGATCGCCTGGGCATCGCCGTGCGGCCCTTGACCAGCGAGCAGGCCGAGCGTGAGGGGCTGACTCGAGATCAGGGAGTCTGGGTGACCCAAGTGGCCCCCGGAAGCATCGCCGAACACCACGGGATCCGCTCAGGCCAGATTCTGACCGAGATCAACCGTCGGCCCATTTCCAGCCCTCGCCAATTCAAAGAGGTGCTGCGGACAGCCGACCCTCGCAAAGGCATTGCCCTGGGCTATCTGAGCGAAGGTTCCGCCCGCTTCGAGTTCGTGCCGAGTTCGGCGGATAAATAGCTGCCTCCTCCGTGTGGTCCGCGTCGTCCGTGGGCAACGCATCACCGCTCGATTCACGTCCATTTTTCGGGGGTGTCCCTGTCCAGAAACAGCGCATGGAGGCCTTGGAGAGGCAGACTTCCCGCGCGCAGTGCCTCCTAGCAGCAAACGCCGTTGGAGCGATGGCATGAGGTCTCCGCATTTCGCAACACCCATGCCATCGCTCCAACGGCGTTTGCTGCTAGCCCCCGAATAACATCGAAGGCTTGTCCACATCATCCTTGAGTTTGAAGCGCGGGAACGCTTTCAAATTGAAGATCACCCCAATGGTGTAGTCGCGCGGCTCGCTACCGCGGCTCTCGCGAATTCGGAACGAAAGCGCACCGGTCCAGCTGCGAAAATCTCGATACATCGTGTAGATCTGCTCCTCCATCGTGCCATCCCGAGCTTCGAAATGGTGAGTGGCTCGAAAGCCCCAATTCTCATTGAACCGGTAGTAGAACCGGGTGGAGATCAGGTTGTGGCCCGAATCCACCCCGTAGAACGGATCGTCACGCAGGTAGCGATGACCGACCGACAAGCTCCAATCCGGCCCCGGCAGGATGGTCAAGTAGTGGTTCGCTTCCTTCCAATACTCTCCCTCCACATTGTACCGCAGCTCCGAGCTGAGACTGAGCCAGTGGAAAGGAGCGAACTCGGCATCGGAGTAGATGTCGGCGAAGGTCGCCTGATCCGCCAGCGGACGCAGCCGCCAATCGGTGTAAAGAGCCCACGTCGCAAAGTCTTCGACCACCCCGCTCCGCTTGGTCTGGAGCTTGTTCCGCAATCCCAGCCGAAGCACGTTCTGACTATCCACAGAGTCAATCCGATTGTAGTCCGGATACTCAATCGGGAGCAGTCGGCGGCTAGGCAATTCGTAATCGAACTGAGGAAGCTCCCGCGGAGACCGACTGGGGCGAGGCACGTAGACGTAATTGATGGATGGTTGAAGAATGTGGCGCAAACCATCGATCTCAAAAAACCGATTCTCGGCGCCCTGCCACACACGCGACGCCTTGGTGGTCAGCTCCGCACCCGTATTGAAAACATAGCGATCCTGCTCGTCGCGTCTGGAACCATAGCCGTCCTCCTCGCCGTAATAGGTCGCCCGCCCGCCCACTCGCGGAGTGATCGTAAGCCAGTTGAAAAAGGTGTGCGGAAGAGTGACTTGGTGGTAGGTGTCACCGCGGAACGCGCCAAAGCCGTTGGTGCCCGAATCCGCAAAGCGGCGTCGGAAATAACCGATCGAGCTATCGCTGTCATAGAACAGCGGAAGATCCCAAAGCTGCTGCCGCAACCCGGTGAGCTTCAGATCGGGCAAACGCTCCACCGTATCAAAAAAATCGTTAACCCGAGGCTGAGCCAGCGCATTCAAACTCCAGTTGCTCCAGCTCTTGGCGAACTCGAAATAAGTCGCCGGTTGAACATTCTCCCGGTACTCCGTTTCGAAAAAGTCACGAATCACCTGGGCGTCCCGCTGATACTTGACCGAGGCCTTAAAGGTAAAATTGGTATCGAGGGTCGCCTGATGTTCAAACCAAGCCCGCTGACGTTCATGGGAAATCGGATTGCCCAAAGGATCCCGCCCCGGATTGTCATCCCGCGTCCGATAATACTTCATCTCGCCCGCCCCGATCTTGGGTAGATCGTAGCGCAGCTCGGGACCGTAGCCGAAACCGCGCTTTTGGCGCGCATCGATATCCAACACCCCTTCTATGTGGTCGCTGAACTGGTAGTGATAGCTCGACAGCAGGTAAGGTCCGTACTTCGTCCGATACCCCGGCACCATCACCCAGTGATTTGGATGGCGTCGCAACGACCGCTTCCAAACAGGGATATAGAATCCAGGAAGCTTCCCGATCCGGACCGTGGCCTGCTCCGCCCGGATATACTCGCCCGGAACGATGGTGATCCGCTTCGCGCGCACCGAATAGCCGGGATCAGCATAATCATCCGTCGTAACCAAGACGTCCTCAGCTGTGTAGACCTTGGATTGCTGATCGGAGGTAAAGTTGTGCCCGCGGGCAAAATACGGAACCTGGCCCGTCTTGAAATCGATCCCACTGAACTGACGGGTCTTGTAGTTGTAGTCGATCTGCTCCCCGATCCAAACCTCTCCATTCCGCTCAACTCGGACGGAGCCCTTGGCGCGGATGTTGCCCGTGTTCTGATCGAGCTCCGCCTCGTCGGCCACCATGTACAAGTCCCGGTAGCGCACCTCCACACCGCCCGAGATGACCAAGTGGCCATTCACGAGCGAGGACGTCGCATTCGTGCCCGTAGTCTTCAACTCCGGCAGCTGAAGGATATCCTCCGCGGAAACCACGTGGCAGCCCAGGAACAGGAAAAAAGCTATTAGAATTGTTCGGACAGCGAGCATCGAGCGCTAGGAGCTAAACAAAAAGCCTGCCAGCCTGCCAAGCGGGAAGAAGAACTATCGGCGGGGGACCACGATTACGAGGGCGAGGGGGAGTCTCCGGCACGGAGTTCCGACTTCAGGCGGAGGGGGCCTCGAAGTGAGATCACGCGCCCAACCTGCTGAAGCAGGAACTCCATGCGCCGAAAGGCCTGTCCCTCGTACGGAGTTCCGCCTTCAGGCGGAGGGGGCCTCGGGGTGGGAGGGACGCGGAACCTGAAGGCGGAACTCCGTACACGAGAACCGCGCACGCACAAGATCGGCTTGCAGATTTAACTTCCCGAGAGTCTACTTTCCGCACTCATGCAGAACGCATCATCAGCCCCGTGCCGGATCGAATACACCGGCAGTTTTTCTCCTCGCCCCGGAATCACCCATGTTCTCTTTGATTTCGATGGGACCCTGTCGATCATCCGCGAAGGATGGCCGAATGTCATGGTTCCCATGTTCCTCGAGATGATCCCACAAAGGGCCGGCGAATCCGAGGCCGCCTTACGGCAATTGCTCACCGACGACATCCTCCGCCTCAACGGGAAGCAAACCATCTATCAGATGATGCAGTTCGCCGACCGAGTGAAGGAACGGGGTGGAACGCCCAAGGAGCCGCTGTGGTATAAGCACGAGTATTTGCGACGCCTCAACGAGCGCATCCAGGACCGGCTCGAGGCCCTCAAGTCCAAACGCCGGCAGCCCGACGATTTTGTGGTTCATGGCTCACGCGCCCTGCTAGAAGACCTTTCCCGCCGCGGCCTCCAGCTCTACCTCGCCAGCGGCACCGACGAAGTGTTCGTCAAACAAGAGGCCGATCTCCTGGAGGTTTCCAGCTACTTCAAGGGGCGAATCTATGGTGCCAAGGACGACTACAAGAGTTTCTCAAAGGCCATGATCATCGATCTCATCCTCGAGGAGAACAAAATCGGCGGTGCCCAACTGCTCGCGTTCGGCGACGGCTACGTCGAGATTCAGAATACGAAGCAGGTCGGTGGAATGGCCATCGCGGTTGCGAGCGATGAGGCGAACAACGGCTCCGGAAATGTCGATCCCTGGAAACGGGAGCGGCTGCTCGGCGTCGGAGCGGACGCCGTCATCCCTGACTACCGCGACGCCTCCGAGCTGCTCAACCGCATCTTCCAACGCTAAGACTCCCCGCTCATGTCCACCATTCCCGAACCCCTGGACCTGCGACGGTTGAAGGTCTATCCGTTGGCCAGCCGTCGAAGCATGAGCGCGATCGAGGAAATCCTCGTCGATCCCAACTCGCCGCCGCCCGCAGCCTCGGCCTTCAACCTGGAATTGATCCGCCGGGCCGCCGATTCCATTCGCCAAGCCCGCGCAAAGAACGCGGGTGTGATGCTGCTTTACGGGGCGCACCTGGTGAAAAACGGTGCCAATGCCATTGTGGATGCCCTGATGGCCGGAGGGTGGATCACGCATCTGGGAACGAACGGGGCGGGATCGATTCACGACTGGGAGTTCGCCTTCCAAAACTGGTCCACCGAGAGCGTGGAACAAAACGTCGCCACAGGCACCTTCGGAACCTGGGATGAGACCGGACGGAACATCCATCTGGCGCTGATGGCTGGTGCGCTGCGCAGCGAAGGCTACGGGGTTTCTCTCGGCCGATTCCTCAACGAGGACGGAACCACGCTCCCCACACCAGAATCGCTGGAGGAACTCCTGCGCCAGGAGCCAGGCCATCCGCTGAGCCCGGCCCGCGTCGACCTACTGGTGGCAATGCGCACCCACGGACTCAAGCCCGGGCGTATCGACGTGAAGCATCCCTGGAAGCACACTTCGATCTTCGCCAATGCCTTCCGGCGTGGCATCCCCCTGACCGTGCACCCGGGGATCGGCTACGATATCATCACCAACCACCCGCTCTTCAACGGGGCGGTCCTGGGACGAGCGGCCGCCATCGACTTCCGGCTGTTCAGTCGCGCGGTCGAATCTCTGGATCACGGGGTCGTGATGTCCGTTGGGTCCGCCATCATGGCCCCGCAGGTCTTCGAAAAGAGTCTGAGCTGCGTCAACAATCTCCGACTCCAGGACGGACGGCCCATCGTCAAGGATCATCAATTCGTGGTGGTGGACCTTCAGGACGGCGGCAACTGGGATTGGACCAAGGGCGAACCCCCGCGCGAGAACCCGGCCTATTACCTGCGCTTCTGCAAGAGCTTCTCCCGCATGGGCGGCCAAATGCATTACGCCCAATGCGACAACGTTGCTTTCCTCCACCATCTGCTGAACCACCTGCGCTCCGCGTGAAAAAGTCTCGTTTTCAGGAAATCACCTCCGAATACGCCAAGCTCCGCATCGGAGTCATCGGGGACTACAGCCTCGATCGCTATCTGGAGATCGACCCCACCCGGTCCGAAATCTCCATTGAAACAGGATTGCCCGTTCACAATGTGATGAACGTGCGTGGTCAACCCGGCGCAGCCGGCACCATCCTCAACAACCTGGTGGCCCTGGGCATCAAGTCCATCTACCCCGTGGGTTTCTGCGGTAAGGATGGTGAAGGTTACGAGCTGCAGCATGCGCTCCGTGCCAAGGGCAAGAGCGTCCCCTTGGATTACTTTTTTCCGACGGAAGAGCGCCGAACATTCACCTACTGCAAACCCTTGCTCCTCCGTCCCGGCCAGCCTCCAGAAGAGTTGAACCGGCTGGACACCAAGAACTGGACCCCCACGCCCGCCTCCGTCGAGAACCGGCTCATCGAAGCCGTGGAACATCTCGCGCAACGGGTGGATGCCTTGATCGTCTTGGATCAGGTGGACGCTCCCGAGACCGGAGTCGTAACGCGCCGCTTACTCGACTGCCTCGGTCAGATCAGCCGGGAACAACCCGATCTGCTGATCATCGCCGATAGCCGGCGCGGAGTGAAGGGATGGCCTCCACTCACCTTCAAAGTGAACGCCAATGAACTGGCAGCCATGACCGGCCAACCGCGGATGCTGTCGGTCGCCGAGGTGGGCCCCCTCGCTTTGGAGTTCGCCAAGGAGCATCAGCGACGCATTTTCATCACTCTTGCCGAAAAGGGAATCCTAGGCGCCACACCGGAAGGACAAGTGGAACATCTCCCCTCCCTGCCCTTGCGGGGATCCATTGACGTCGTGGGCGCAGGCGACTCCGTCACCGCTAATCTGACCGCAGCGCTAGCTGCCGGAGCGGATCTCCGCGAAGCGATCCGAATCGCCAACGCAGCCGCTTCGCTCGTGATCCATCAACTCGGCACCACCGGAACGGCCAGCATCGAGCAGATGCAGGAGCTGCTGTACGGCTCCATGATGCTGGCCTAGCCGCGAACCCGCCGGGTTCACAGACATTAGCCGGGGGTGCCAGCACCCCCGGGATTGCTAAAATTACGGAGCATCGCGCAGCGATGCCACAGGTTTCTGAGGCTTGCGTCAACCTACTCAAGGATCCGAATCTGTTCCTCCGTCCCCTCGCCGGCTAGTGGCACGCTTTGCAGGGTGCTGGCGAACAGGGGGCGTTCAGACCGAGGGAGTCGCTGCGCTCCACGCCCCGTTTAGCCTAATTTCTTTGAACCCCGTGGGTTCGAGGCTGGCATTCAAAATCCGGCTAACCATTCACCGCCAACATCGCCATCTTGTGTCGGGCCAACAAGGCTTCAACCGCCTCGCGCTCGAGCAACAAGGTCCGCTGGGCTTCGAACGCCAGAACCGCAACCCCTGCCTTGGCACAGGTCTCCACTGTGCCGGCTCCGACGCAAGGGATATCGAATCGCATGTCATGCTTCAGCTTCGCCACCTTGACTGCAACCGCCCCTCCCCCTTTTCCTGCCAATTCCCCGCCGCGGGCCAGACAGCGGTCCGTGCCTTCAAATCCCTCGACCGCCAGCACCGTCCCGCCCTTCACCACCACCGTCTGGCCGATCTCCAATCGTGAGACTTCCTTGGCAATACGCCAACCGAAGGCCACATCCTCCTGCTCCTCCGGGTTCAGCGCACGTCCCAGATGAAAGCCGGATTCGGGCATCATGGATTTGAGCCAGGGAGTGGCTTCGATCAGCTTCACTCCTTCCTTTTCCAACTCCTCGCCAATAGCTCCGAAGATGGTGTGCGCGTTCTTCTCCTTGAGACGCCAAAGCAGCTTCACCGCCCTTAGATCTGGCCTCAGATCAAAGAGGTTTTTGGGAGCGATCTGGCCCACCATGACACACTGATGAATGCCTCGATCTGAAAAGGCCTGGATCATCCGGTCGAGCTGGCCCACCTTCAGCCACACGATCTCATCGACGAGCCCAGCCAAAGCAGGATCCGTCTCACCTTCGAACGCCACCGCGACCAAACGCCGAATCCCCGCCGCACGAGCTTCGCGCGCCAGCGCGAAGGGGAGGGCGCGGTTGCCGGCAATGATGCCCAGAGATTCGATCGCATGCGACATGGGCGAACGCTAGCAAGGAGGCCGCCCGAAAGCAAAGCAGACAGTCGGTGCTATGGAGTGCGGTGGCACGACCTAAGCATTACCCACAAGTTCTTCGACCAAATGTTAGAATCCCAAAGGGATTCCGCCTCAAAGCCCAGGGTTGGCGCGACGCAGGAGCGCCTACCCTGGGTGAGTCGTTGTTTTCTCACAACCCCATCGCGGGTTGCGCTTGGGATCACCTGAAGCCCCACAGGGTTCGCAACCCACGATGGGGTTGTGGATTCTATGGCGTTTTCCAGGGTAGCTCGTTCCTCCCAACCCTGGGCTTTGAGGCGCAATCCCGTTGGGATAGGGAGGAAGCCCTCCGAACTTGTGGGTAAT
>JAEUHE010000074.1 GCA_016793885.1 Verrucomicrobiales bacterium | reverse complement strand
GGGGGACGGGGAAGATTGTTGTGCCACTGACCGTCGCGACCTTGGATGACCGCCAGATGGTGCACCGCCGAATCCGTCAACGCGTCGGCCGGCAGTCCCTGAGCTGCATATCCCAGCAAGGTGTAGCCTTTGGTGAACACCAGGTCGGGATGGAACAGCGGTTGCCAATCGAGTTCAAAATCCTTGAACTCACCCTGAGCCACCATGGCGATCAACTGGCGCTCCTGGTCAGAATCCACCTTGACCGAACCGCGTTTCGCCAAGCCCAGGGCGGCCATGGGTAGATACTGCTGATGGCAGGACGTGCAGTCTTGCTTGCTCGCATGACGTAGAAAAGCCTGCTTGGACTCAAGCGAGGTCTGTTGGAGAAGCTTTACGGCTTTTTGAAGGGCGTCCTCGATCAAAACGGCACTGGGCCGATCCGAAATCGTACGCACCAGAACTGGTTCCCGGCTTTCGCCCGAAGGCCTGGCCGAGGCCTGGGAACGGGCTGAGAGTGCGGCTAAGATCGGCGTGTCACCTCGTTTGCGCGCCAGCATCAGCGGCGTCTGAAGAACTTCCATGAACGCATCGATCTGTGCGCCACCCCCGATTTCAGGGCTGGCACCGTGATTCAGCAACAGTGTCACTAACGAAGGATCCTGCTGCTCGGTCGACGCCGCCCAATGGAGGGCCGTGTAACCGTCCCGCCGGCCGGCGAGTTTTGCCTCGGCGCCACGTTGAAGGAGAAGCCTGGCGGCACGTGGATGATCACCCCAGGCCGCCTGCATCAGCGAGGTACCCAATCCACCCTCGGCATCCACTTCGGCGCCGGCGTGAAGCAGTGACTTCATGACGGGCAGGTTATCACGATACGCCGCCCACATGAGAGGACTGCGCCCCCCGCCAAAAAGAAACCCGGCCTCGCTGGGCAGCGGCTGGGCGTTGGGGTTCGCCCCTCGACGCAGCAACAGGCGAACCGTGTCAGGATCCCCCCCCGCGGAAGCCGCGATCAAGGGCGTCACGCCAAAGACATTCGTAACGTCTACTTCCGCCCCGGCGTCGACCAGTGCCTTGATGGAACGATATGAATCGGCCGTCCGCGCTGCCAGAATGAGGGCCGTGTTCCCGAACCCGGATCGGATCCTGACGTCCGCGCCCTGATTCAAAAGCCAGGAGACCTTGCGCGCATCATAGGAGGCCCGCATCAACGCCGTCGCTCCCCGAGAGTTAGTGGCGTTCACATCAGCCCCGCGCTCCACCAGAACCCGCATCGCATCGAGATCGGCGTACTGCGCCGCCCACATGAGCGGGGTGTTACCGGCCGCGTCGCGCGTATTCACCGAAGCCCCCTGCTCCAGCGCCGCGCGCAGGGCAGCAGGCTGGCCGGACCGCAGCACGCCAAACCAGGCTGACTCCGAATCAAACGCCTGCCCGTTGCCACCCCCAAAAACGACCGAACCAACCAGCGCCCACCCGGCCCAGCTGACCGTGGATCCCAGCCTGTTCAAGAAACTCGGCACCTCTAACCAACAATTCAATATCATGCAGGCAGGCTATAAAACCCGCTTCCTCCTGACAATGGACCCAAAGTAGCAGTCCGCGAGACTGTCCTTGGCGTCGAGAGCAACAGGTCATCCGCTTCATCGCGTGCGGCCATGCATCGTGCGCCAGAGCCAAGGGGATCGCGTGGCAGCCGACAGCAGCATTCCTCGCGCAAGCGGCTGAAAGAGAGCCCACTGAATACAGGCAGCCCAACGCAGACGAGACTCAAACCGAAGGTCGCAGGCTAAAGCAACCTGTCGCTGCGCCTCGGCCCAACTTAGTTCCCCCCGGCCAAATCGTTCTAAAGGCTGCACTGCCAGCTCCGCGGACTCAAAGGCCATGGACATTCCGTTGCCAGTCAGCGGCGGGATCATGGTCAGCGCATCTCCAACGCAACATTCCAGTCGCCGGGTCGCCCGCTGAGGCCGCAACCCAAGCCCGGCCACGGAGCAGAATGAACTGTCATCGAATTGCGCCTTCACCAGACGGGAATAGAGCAGCGAGCCGGCGGGTCCTCTGAGCCATTCACGCCAACCGAATGACAGCCCCGCCACCGGAGTCTTGGTCCGAAACAGGCCGCACACGTTCACCTGACCGTCACTCAAGCGGCTCAACCCGACATAACCCGCACCCACGAAATGCATTTCCAAATCGGCCTCCAGCGAAACATTCCGAGCGTGAGCCTTCAATCCGAAGAGTCGCCAACCATCGGCGGTCGATTCGACCCGACGTCCACAAGCTCGAACAATACCTGGCCCATATTCACCTACCCATCGTTGTCCCGATCCCAGTTCACCGCCGAGACGTTGAAACTCGCGGGAGAGAACCTCATCCAAAGTAAATCGTGAGATGCTGAGAGCCGGCTGGGCCAGCAACGGAGCCATAGCGAGCTTCCTCCCCCAAGAGGTGGCAACCGTGACCGAATCGCGTGCCCCCCCTTCCCGAAGTTTCCCCAGCAGTCCAAATCGCACCAAAGTCCCCAGCCCCAGACCGTCAATGAACTCACCACAGACTCGGTGCCGCGGGTACCGTCCTGACTCCCATACAAACACCGGAATCCCTCTAAGGCGCAGTCCGATGCCCAGACTGAGCCCAGCCAGCCCCCCACCAACGATCTGGATCTGCTGCAGTTGGCCCATGGCAATCAAGGGCGGGCAGCCACGGGGCTCGAAGGGGAGTCCATGGTTCGCGGAAGGCCGCGTTTCGCGATGAACACATGACTGAACAAGCCCTGAGGACCTTCCGTCAGTTCCCAGCCATCGCTCCAAGCCCAGAGGGAGGAAAGGTCCTGATCGGAAAAGCCACCCCTCACGCTGACCGCGGCGTCGTGTCGAGTCACACCATTGCACCCCAGCAACCACAGTAGCTTTGACGCAGCCAACGCGAGGTTGGATCGACGAGGCTCACACACCAACAAATAGCTTGTTCGCTCGCCCGCCAGTCGCATTAGACGGGTCAACGGCTCGGTTCGGAAATGATGCAGAAACAGATTCGCGAAAACGAGGTCGACCGGGATGGAGGGTTGCTCCAGCCAGGCGAATACATCCATGGCCCGATGTTCTATGGTCCAGCCGAGCGCTGCAAAGGCCTCGATCGTTTCCGCTGAAGTGAGGTCGTGTCGATCAAGCAGGGTAAGTTTGGCTTGGATGCCTAGCCGCGCCCATCGTCGAGCCACCGACAGGAGCACGGTGCCATCCCCCGCCCCCAACTCCACGAGCCGCAAAGGACGGCGACCGGAGAGCGGAACAATCGACCGAGGATCCAGCGCTCGAGCCAAGATCCCCGCGTTCCCCATAATGGCATTCAGCCTCCGAAGATCCGCACGTGAATGCACCGCCGAGGGATCCGTTGGCGATAGCTCATCCAGAATTTCAGGCTGCACGTCCCGATCCATGATTCAATCTACTTTGAGAAGAGCTCCATGGCAGCTGAACCCCGCACCAAAGGAAGACATCCACCACCATCCCCCCGGGGCCTTCTCGACCAATGCGCGCTCCAAAACGAACAACACAAACGGGCTGCTGACGTTCCCTACATCCCGCAGCACTGCCGCGCTGCGCCTGAGATCTTCCTCACTCAGCCCCAAGCAGGTTTGCATCGCACCTAGAACTTCCCGTCCGCCGGCATGGAGAACCCATCCGGTGACGTCTGCGCGGCTGAGCGGATAGTCGTTGAGCATCTTGCTAAAGAGGCCGTCCACGCACCTAGCCGCCAGCACCGGCACCTCCCTGGACAAAATGTTCCGCAGCATCCCCTGTCGGGTCTCGAACCGGAGAGCATCACGATCACCTGGACTCGCGTGGGTCTCCGCGGCCTTCCACTCTACCCGCCGGGCATGCGCAGACGGCTGAGCCGAGCAGACCACAGCCGCCGCCCCGTCGCCAAACAAACACGCGCTGATCAGCACGCCCGGGTCATCATCGAGGTATAAGGCGGCACTACAAACCTCAACACAAATGGTCAGGACGTGTTTGGCGCGGCCAGCCGCCAACAGGGCGTCCGCCGTCCGCAGGTTCGGCAAGGCTGCCCCGCAGCCCTGCCCCACCAAATCGAGGGCGATCACGTCGGAACGCAGCCCGAGCAGCTCAGACACATAGCTGGTGAGCCCCGGACACAAATACCCCGTGCAAGTGCTGATTAGGATGGCGTCGAGATCGGCGGCGGCTACCTGCGCGGCGGCCATCGCACGACGGGCGGCTTTCACCGCCAACCCCGGAGCATGATCCTGAAAACGGCCGTGAAGAGAGTCCGGGGTTAGCAGAAACGCCTCAGCCCAATCTCCGATCACCGTGTGGCGAGTATCGATCCCGCTGTCGCCCGTCAGAACCCTCCGCAGTAAGGCATGCGAGCGGCCTGTAAGCCCGGGATACTGGGGAGCGTTCTTCAACGCTTCCCAACATTCAGCCTGCGAAAATCGGTGAGACGGCACCATCGTCCCCATCCCGGTTAGGAACATAATACGACGTGGAGTCTAGGGACGACGGAATGAAAGGAAGGCACAAAGCGGCGGAACCACCGGCGCAGGCTGCAGCGCGGAGAACCCGATGGATAAGTCCTTAGTTGGTGTCGTCGTTTCATAGGTCAAGAGAGATAATCGTCGGCAGTCCCAGCAGGAGCGATGCGCACTTTGGATCCGCCGATGCCTGGAGGTTAAGCCGTGAGGCAACCGGACGCCATCAGGTATTTGCCTGAGGCAATGAGCAGCGAAAGCCAGCGCACCGGTGCGGGTTATACCCCATGGCAAAGGCGGTGTCGTGGAATCATGCTGTTGAGGATGAGCGGAAGGTTCATACCCCAAGCCCCCATCGGGAGCCGGGATCGAACCCAAGCTACCCCAATCGATACCAACCATGAAAACTTTATTTACAGCACAGGTAAAATCCAAGGGCGGCCGTTCGGGAACCCTCGAGGAGCCCGCCGGGCTCCTGAGTTTGACGCTGGGCAACCCGTTGATCGAAGGAGAAGAAAGCCGTGGTCCAAATCCAGAAATGCTCTTCGCCGGGGCCTACTCGGCGTGCTACCACGGGGCACTCCGCAACGCAGCCAAGACCCTGAACATTCCACTCGGCGACTCCAGCGTGCGGACGCTCGTAAGCCTGCTCGAAGACGATGAAGGGGGTTACCGTTTGGCCGTAGAATTGCACGCGCACCTCCCCGGCATTCAGGCCAGGGACGCTCAAGTCGTGATGGACGAGGCCCACCGAACCTGCCCTTACTCAAAAGCACTTCGCGGGGACACCGCCGTCACCTTGGTCTTGGACACTTCCGACACCCTGACACCTGAAGCCCAGCCATCCCATGAACAACCCCGTCTACAAACTCATTGAACTCACCGGCACCTCCACCGAATCCATGGAGGATGCGGTGGCAGGAGCTATCAAACGGGCTCACAAGACCGTCAAAAAGCTGTCTTGGTTTCAGGTGGTGGAGACCCGAGGCAACATCGAGAAAGGAAAAGTGCGGCATTGGCAGGTGACCATCAAGGTGGGATTTGTTGTGGACCGATGATGGGCGGCCGCCGATGACCAGATCAGATGAACCGCGCCACGAATTGCAGGTAACCCTGCCGTCCTCCGTTCTTGGTGTGACGCTCCACCGACTTCTTCAACTCGCGAAGGCAATCCACCATGTCGGCCACGGGGATGGTGGCACCGACGCCCTCGGGCATGCCTTCGACCTCCGCGCGCCCTAAGCGCCACTCGCAGAGCGGGAAGAGGGCATCAAAGACCTCTCGATCGAGGCCCGTGAGCTTGCAAGGCACCACCTGGTGTCCGCGCATCTCGGTGCGATAGCGCTCGAAGGCCGCTTCGTACGCTCGGCCGACCACATGATCGCTCATCTCCGGGTGGCTTCGCCAAAGCTCAATCACGGCCGATTCGAGGTTTTGCAAGACATCCAGATTTTTGGGTTCAGGCGCAATGCTCATGAATTCTGGTGGTTTTTACTAACGGCGCCTAGGGAGAGTTCCTTACCGGAGGCAAAAAAGCAACCCTCGGCCGGACCCAAAAAACGATAGCTCAGCCCTCCTGGCAGCCGGCATCGATCGACGTTCATCGAAGCACCTTAAGATCCCGAACCGTCCAGCTGCCTAGGGACCCAACCACCCCCGCTCCGCCCTGCTCACAAGGATTTACCTTGTAGACCGAGATCTGAGCGGGAATAAAATGCTGCGACGAAGCGAGGTCAGACTGGAGTGGTAGGATGCTCTTGCTAGCGGAAGTCCCCAAGTTAGGAAACTCGTCCACAATGGAGCGACCATGGCAAAACTCATTTTCATCGACGAAAAATTCAAGGGCCAAACCTACGAGCTGAAACGGGAGAAAACGACCATCGGTCGAGGGGACCAAAACCACCTGATCATTCCCGACACCTCGGTTTCCATCCAGCACAGCATGATCCTGGCCAACGGTCCAGAGGTTCTCCTCTGCGAACTCGACTCGAGCAACGGAACCTACGTCGATGGCTCCCGGGTCAATAAACAATGCCAAATCAAGTCTGGCCAAACCATCCGCTTCGGCGCGGCGACCGCCCGACTCGAACTCGCAAGCGATGATGACTTCACCGAAAATGAGGAGATGACGGCAGTGCTTGGCTTCCGTCGAGCCCTCCAAAAGGCTTCCGGCAACCCAAGCCAGCCGACGCCCGAAACGCCCGCGACCCGGCTGCGCTCCGAAACACCGGCCGATGCGGAGGAACCCACGATCACCTTGGGACAACTTAGCCCACCTTCCCGCACACCCTCGCCTCAATCCGACAGTCGAGCGGCCCACTCCACGCCGGGGCCGGTGGCGTCTAGCTCGAAGCTCTGGCTGGGACTGGGGTTGGTAGCAGCCTTCACCCTGGGAGTGGTGGTGTGCTGGCTGCTCTGGGGCAAGAACTGATCCTCCGATCGACTCAGGGCTCCACCAACTCCAAGACACGCTCTCCGCTCCGAACCGGTTGGGATACAATTGCGCCCCGCGGCCACTGCACCTTGATTTCTTGCGGCTCGTCTCCCGCATCGAAACGAAAACGCAACTCAGCTGCTCCCGCGTTCTGACTTTCCTGCCCTGAGTAAATCTCTCGCATCTCCCGAACGCCGCGCACGGTCGTCAGTTGAACGCGCGCTCCCAAGGCTAGGCGGTTGCCTAACCCGCCACGCAAACGAACGGAAATCTCGGAGGAGGGGCTCGGGGAAAGATTGCGAAAGCACTCCAACGGCCCGTGATTGACGGCAACCAGCAGGTCAACCGCCCCCCGCCCGCTCAGGTCGACGGCTCGCGCAAACCGAGCGTCACCCGGGAGGACGATGCCGCTCTCCCGAGGCCAAACCGGACGGAAAGTCCCATCGCCCGATCCCGCAAGCAACCAGCTCACGCCTCCGTTTTCCTTTCCGCTCTCCCGGTCGACCGGGGAAAGATTTTGACAGAGAAACACATCCAGCAGCGCGTCACTGTCAGCGTGAAAAAGCACGATGCCGAAGCCCGGAGCGTTTTGAATTTCTCTCGGAAAGGGCACAAAACGAAAACGGCCTGCCCCCAGGTTCAGAAACAAACCCGAGTCAGGTGTGTTAACCTCCCATCGTGCAGCCTTATCCAGCCGATCTTTGTCCAACAGATCCGCCAGCGACGATTTGCCGTAGTCGGCGTAGCTCGGAACTTTTTCCCGAAGAAAGGGAAACACGCCGGCCATGGCGCCAAATGTTCGAATCGGAAAAACCTGATCTCCCACCTTTCTCCCCATCACCAACAACGATCGACCGCTCCCGTCAACATCACCGAAGTACGAAACCACCGGATGCGCAGCATCGGGTGAAAACGGAGAATTCCGACCCTGATTCGAAACCACGATGTCGATATCCCCATCACGATCCACGTCACCCGCCGCCACCCCACCCCATTTGCCGCGTAGGGCGGAGATACCGGTGGAAGTGGTGACATCAGTCAACGTTCCTCCGGCATTTCGGAAGAAGCAAACCGGGCCTTGATCCAGGGTGAGGATCAGGTCGCCCCATCCGTCTCCATCGAAGTCTGACGCAACCGCGCCAGTCACCATCCCAACTCGCTCCAGGTCGGGCGCTCGTTCCATCGTCACCGCGACGAAGCGACCATCGCGGTTCTCTAACAGTTGACTCCGAGGCGAACTCGGGTACGCGCCAGGGACCAAGCGGCCGCCGACAAACAAGTCGAGATCGCCATCGCGGTCAAAATCCCACGCACAACTTGGGCCCCCGCTCTCTGCTTCCACCGGAATCTGGTTCGTCGCACGGCTCCAGCGCAGTGCGCCGTCCGCCGAAACTCCTTCATTTCGGTAAAGCCGATCCTGGAAGTGTGGTCCTTGGGGATCGGCCTCGTTGCCTCCACTGACCACCAGCAGGTCCAGATCTCCATCCGAGTCATAGTCCAGCAGCACCGATCCCATGTCCTCCGCTTCGGCATCCTCGGACAACGCCAGCGCAAGCGAAGTTTCAAACTTCAGGTCTGCCCGCTGTCGCAACCATTGCCCAGCCTGCCCGGCGGCCCCACCTAGGAAGAGATCCGAAAGACCATCCCCATCCACATCGCCCCAAACGAAACTTGGCCCTAGTTGCGAAAGCTTGCTGGGCAGCAGCGGCTCTCGGTCGAAATCGGCGAAGCTCCGCTCCGCATGTCTCAATCGCCCAAAAACATGGGTGGCTTGAAAGCGCGGAGCGGGTGGGGCGGCAGGAGAATTAGGGTTCGTGGACAGCGAGGCGGAAGCCCCTTCCCCCGGCTCGAATACCGTGAGCAGCTGATCTGCCGCGACCTGCGCCAGCTCCTGCGTTTTCCCGCTAGGCCAACGAATGCTCACCCGCTGGGCAATGGCGTTGGTTCCCAGCCCGAAGTGCAGCATCGGCTCATCCGCCGACATGTATCCGTTGCCAGGATGCAGTTGACGCAGCTGAGTTCCGGTCGCCGTCTCGAGCCGCACCTCGGCCCCAATCCCGAACGCATTGGCCTTGATTCCCTGCAACCGAAGGGCCAACCGATGCCCTCCGGTCGTGGTGTTGCGGTACAGCCCGGGTGGACCATCAAAGTGGTTCACCACCAAATCAAGATCCCCATCACCATCCAAATCTCCTAGTGCCGCTCCAAAGCTGATTCCCATTTCGTCCAATCCCCACGCGCCGCTGACATTAGCAAATTGAAGGTGACCCTGATTCCGGAACGCCAAGTTCTTTTCCCGAAGTTCAGGTGCCTTTTCCCACATGGCCGGTGTTTCGACCGCGCCAGTCCTGCGATACGCTTGAAGAAAGTCGACGTCCAGATAGTCGCGCGTGAATCCGTTCGAGATGAATAAATCTTCCAGCCCGTCCTCATCCAAGTCCCCTACCTTCGCGGACCAGGTCCAATCGGAACGAGCTACCCCCGCCAGTTCCGCAACCTCCAGAAAACGGTCTTTACCCGTATTCATAAAGAGGGTGTTCCTCAGATACTGCGGGGGATCCGCCCATTCTAGGAACCAGCCCATGGCTTCCATGCTGGCCATGGAGATCATGTGCCTCTGCGGGGTAGTCCCGGCCATGTCGGCCAGAAACAGGTCCGGCATGCCATCGTTGTTAAAATCTCCCGACCCACAGGCCATGGTCGACCACGGCGTGCGGGAGAACCTTCCAGCGGACACCTCCAAGAAGGTGCCGTTCCCTTGATTTCGATAGAGTTGATCCGGATCGGTAAAATCGTTCCCCACATAGAGGTCCGGATATCCATCCTGGTCGTAATCCCACCAGATGGCGTCCAATCCATGATAGTATCCCTGAATACCCGAGGCCTCGGTGACATCAGTGAAATGAACCAGGCCAGTCTCGGCCCAGTCGTTTCTAAAAAGGTAGTCGCGTTGTCCCGCCTTTACAAAGCGTTGCTCCCCACCGGGCAGATTCAGAACCCCCACCCATTCCCGATGCTCGGGAGCGACGGTGTAGCGGCCGGGACTGCCCAGATACTTGATCGCCGGCGGAGTGCGTGGCTCCCGTCGATTGGTAACCAAAAATGCATCCAGATCTCCATCCCGATCATAGTCCGCAAACACTGTTTTGACATGGGCGCCCTGCTGCTCAAGTCCGCTGCCTGGGGTGATCTCCCGGAAAGTGCCATCGCCTTGGTTCAGGCACAAACGGTTCGGCGACAAGAATCCACAGAGAAATAAATCCAGCCAACCATCATTGTTCACATCCACGAACACCGCCCCGGTGGTCCAGGAATCACCCTGCTCCAGCTTCGCGGCCGGGGAAACATCCTCGAATCGAAAATCCCCCAGGTTGCGGTAGAGTCGTGCGCCTCCGTGAGGCCGGGTCAGCAGGACGTCACAACGTCCGTCCTGATTGAAATCACCCAAACAAACGCCCCCTCCCGTGAATCCGGTTCGCAATAAGTCCTTTTCATACTGATCACGCGGCGCCCACCGATGGCGGAAATCGATGCCATGCTGGGCCGGATCAAGGCGTTCGAACCGGGGCTGTCCCCCTCCTGCGTCCGCCTCGGCCCGACGCACGAGTGGAAGCGGGTTCACCGTCCCGAGAAGGGCGGCCGGTAGACGTGGCGCCGAAGGAGAGGGCGGCGCGGGCCGACAGGCCTGCAGCCATAGAGCCCAAACGGGAACCAACCAGAATAAACGTCTCGAATACAGGCCGCGAACCATGAATTCACATAGTGACCCGGTCACCAAGGATTTGTCAGTCAAATCCTGACTTCAACATTGACCAATCCCTTCAAATCCGCTATTTCCTTGCCTCAAGTTCTTGAAGGTTTGCCCGTTGTGTTCGGGCGGCTTGATTTTTGCCGGTTCGCAAGATTCGCTCCGCCTTCCTCCCCTCGAGCATGACGGCAGCATCCTCTCAAGAGCGGATGTAATCCTAATTCAGCAGCAACAACCATCTATGATCAACCGTAAATCAGGCGCCATCGGGTGCCTTACCTTGGCGGTCTTGGGCTTCGCCTCCGTGGCGCAGGCAGAGACCTTCTACTCCATCTCGAGCGCGAAATCGAGCACCGGAGCCAGCGACCTCTGGCCTGCCTCCAACCTCATCCAAGGCCCCGGCGTCGGTTTTGACGCAGCCGGAACCAATGACAAATTGCTCGGTGGGCCCGAAGGTAATTGGGTCACCGACGCACCAGCCGGCTTCCCGTCCGACTATGTCGAGCAGATCGGCAAGCCGGTCATCACTCTCGACTTGGGTTCTGACGTGTCGCTCTCCGAAATCAGCGTCTGGGGTTACACCGCCTCGAACGCCAACGGCGTGAGCGCGTTCAGCCTCAAGTTCGCCACCTCGGCCGAAGGCGAAGCCGGTTTTGGCTCCTCCATCACTTACTCGCCGGCTTTCTCCGGTTTGATCAATAGTGACAATGCCCGCCAGAGCTTCTTGTTCGGCCAGACGGTCAGCGCTCGCTACGTCCAATTCACCGCTGAAGACAACTTCTTCGTGGCCCCTGGTGATGGATCTACCGGCGGCGCTGCCGGCGGCGACCGCGTCGGATTGGGCGAGATCGCCTTCTCCACCGTTCCCGAGCCTTCCATCGTCGGCTTCTCCGCCCTCGGTGGCTTGATGCTCCTCGCTATCCGTCGCTCGCGCGCTGGACGCTAACCTCTTCAGGCAACCAGATGCCGGGGCCTTCCGGTATCTCGAATGCTGCCTTTTGTGAAACCGGAGCCGCACAGGCTCCGGTTTTTCTTTATCCCATGAGCCCGGGAATGGGCTCGGCATCATAAAGGGCCTGGGGCCTTCCCGTCTGATCCTCCCAAGTGAGGGTACGTGGCAAGCCTAGCGCTCGATAGATGGTAGCCGCCAGATTCTCCGGCTTTTGGGGCGCATCGGTCGGAAAAGCACCGATCGCATCGGTAGCGCCAATCACCGCGCCTCCACGCACCCCGCCCCCGGCCAAAAACACGGATTGCGCCGCTCCCCAATGATCACGCCCCGGCAACTTGACGCCCGGGATGGTCGAAATCTTGGGAGTCCGACCGAACTCGCCCGCCATCACGATCAGGGTTTCCTGAAGCAAGCCACGCGATTCCAAATCATCCAACAAAGCGCTCACCGCCCGGTCAGTCGGCGGCAACAGGTGGTCTTTGAGGTTGGGAAAGGCAGCCTGATGAGTGTCCCAGGTCTCATTGTTGCCCAGGTTCACCTGAACCAACCCCACCCCCACCTCCACCAACTGCCGGGCCATCAGCAGCGACCAACCGAAGCTGTTCCGACCATAACGATCCAGCCACTTGGCATCCGCCTTGGATAAACTGAAAGCCTCATGCACCTTCCCGTTGGCCAGGAGGGAGACGGCCGCCTCGCGATAGCGATCTAGTCCCTGGTCCCCCGCCAAGCTGCCATACAGCCGCCCCTGCTTCTCCAGTTCCTCGCGCAACGCAACCCGGTTCAACACTCGGTCCAGCACCAAGCCTTCCGGAAGCGAGAGATGCGGCGCCTGGAATTTGAGATGGTCATCGGTGACACGCCCTGCCTCATGATGAAACAAATACTCCGGATACGCCCCATAGTGCTGAGGGTGATAAGGAGACATCTCCAAAAACCAAGGATCGCGGGAACTGCCCAGCACGCCCGCGAACTGCCCGGGGATGACTCGGCCCGTATTGTGGACGAGCTTCTCCGGAAGAACGATCGCGGGGGGCAGGTTGTTGCGCGGCGTCAGCAAGGTGTTCGCCAGGCTCGCTATGCTCGGCCAATCCGCCGGCCGCGGCTTGTTAGGGTCAAAACCGAGGGGAAGTTCACTCCGCCCGGTTAACATGACGTGATGCCCGGCTGAGTGATCGTTGTGGGAGTGAGTGAGCGAACGAACCAGAGCCCACTTCTCCGAACGCTTGGCCAATTCAGGCAAGTGTTCACAGATGTGCAGGCCAGGAGTGCGCGTGCGGATCGGGTTGAATTCGCCGCGGATCTCCAGCGAAGCGTCGGGCTTCATATCGAAGCTCTCATGCTGAGCCAGCCCACCCGAGAGAAAAATGTAGATGACGGACTTGGCTTTCGGAGCGGCCGACCCCGGATTCCCTTGGGCCGTGCCCATAGCCCGCAATGCGGTAACGTGGTTGAGCCCGAGACCCAAGAAGCTAATCGCCCCCGCTCGTATCGCAGCGCGACGCGACAATCCATGTGTCGGATGCTGAGGAATCGATGGCAGCGCTCGACTCATGGTTTCCTGTAGCGTGCCAGCCTGAAGCCTGTTTGGCAATGTCGCGGTTCAAGTCCCTCCGGGGGGGGCCCGAAAAGCTGGAGAGGGCTACAGGACTATGGAGTGCGGTAGACCTCTCTAAGCATTACCCACAAGTTCAGAAGATCTTGGACCTCTATCCCAACGGGATAGCGCCTCAAAGCCCAGGGTTGCGAGGAACGAGCTACCCTGGGAAAAACCCATAGAATTCACAACCCCATCGTGGGTTGCGGTTTG
>JAEUHE010000073.1 GCA_016793885.1 Verrucomicrobiales bacterium | reverse complement strand
GTACTTCAGCGATCTCAGGCACGTGGATACAATGTTTCGCTCGTCCAAGTTCGTAGACCATCAGGTGCGATTCGCCGAATACCACATAGGGAGTTCTCCGATAGCGTATCCCGCGCCAAGCAACGAGCGCTCCGATTCCCGCCAAGACTCCCGATAACATCGGGTACGCCGAAACGACGCACAAGATCAGCCCCACCAAAGTCAAAGCCACGCCGAAGACTCTGGCGACAACGCCGTCGCCAGATTTGAAAGACGGGTTCGACGCGACATCATTCGAGGTTGATACGGTCATCGGGGGCTTCCTTGAGGAGGCTTGTCCAGCCTCCGGGCAGAATTGGTTACGATGGTCCCGGGGTGACCGGCTGTGAGGTCGAAAAGCGCGATGGCCGCACGCTCCCTTTCATAGCGAATGTGGTAGTGGCGACCATCGAGAGCCATAAAAGTGAGGGGGTCAAAGTCATAAGGGAACCTGTCCGCGATGACCTTCAACGTCACTTGGCCTGGAGGGATCTGAAAACGCTCTGAGGATCGCCAAAACGAAGTGGGCTGAGCATTGATGGTGAAGACCTTCGGACCCCTATCCCGCCACGTCGCCCCGGCTTCTGCGGTCAACACCGCGTGTGGTGAATTCGAGCCGACGTTCTGAAATTGGTTGGGGTACCTGCACCCAAACGACATCAGTGCCTGCGCGCCAAGTGCCATCCATCCAAACGGGGAAATCCACTTCATGCGAGGTCAGGGTCAAGGCCAAGTCTCCTAAGCCGAGCCCGCTGCTCGTCCGATAGAGGCACGTTCAATCGCTGGTACTGTCGCTCGATGTCAGCACGCAGCCCATGGATGAACCCGAGGCTGAGCGCGATTCCGGCCTTCTGCAGGCCCTCCCGCAGCGGCGACGCAGGGTTCAAGCCATCGCTGATGGCTTCCAGCATCCCGGCCAGCTTGTGCAGCTCGATCTCGTCTTCTGAGGTCATGGCGGCTGGAGTTTCCCCCAATCGGCGGTTCGAAAGTACAGTTCACGGTCCACCAATGGCACACTCCGTCCCAGCGCTGCGCGCTGCGCGATCACCTTCCGCAGCCTCGATCTCTCGAAGCCGTCGATGAGTTCGCCTGAGTAGCTTTGCGGTCATTCCGAGAACGACGCATACCACCGGGAGAACACCGTAGACGATTGCGCGGAGCGCGACGAGTAGTTCTGCCGCGGCTTCCTTGGGAAGCCCTCGGTCGACACTTCGAGCCAGCTGAGGCATCATCCAACTCGCGAATAGGATGAACGAAAGCAGAATGCCGATGGCCCCATAGTGAAGCAGTTCACCCAACCGCGATTGGGTCGAAAGCGCTCTTCCGGCACGCTGCGGCTGGGGATCGCGTGCTTTCACATCATAGCCTCAATGAGATCCTACGTAATCCAGGATTTCGCGTTCCAGGATGCTCGGGGCGGCGGTGCCGGACCCAGCAGACAACCTGGGAAATCCCAAGCCATCCAAAACTCCAGATGCCTATGAGGATTCCACCGAGGTTGGGCCAGTCTTCGCGAATCTCCCAGTCCTGCGGCCCGGCGGATTTCATCAGGATGATTTGAATGGCGAACCACCCGAACAAAATCGAGATGAGGGTCCCGTGCAATCGCCAACGCCACGCGAGGAATGCGCTCAGCGCCAGGACACCGAGCATTAGGAAATCAACCATGTGTCGAAAGTAGGAGGTCGGCGCCGACGAAGGCCCCGGCTGTGAAACACCGCCATCCCCATCGGTACGCTCCCCGCACCGGAGCCGGAACCGTTTTTGGGCCGAACGTAAAGTAGCCGCCATCTCGGTAGGCCGACATCTTCGCAGTCCCGATCAACACCGCGCCGACGATCTGCGCCCCGAATGCCACCCAAAGAAGTGCAGTCCAGCCAGGGCCGGTGAGGTTGCGGAAGAACAGGAGGACTTGAAGCCCAGCGGCAACGAGCACCAGAAGCATCGTCGGTCCCCAATGCTCCGCTACGGCGCGCCACTGGTAAGGGGCGCTTGAATCCGAACCGTTCGCGTTCCCGGCGTTCATGTGAGCCTGGTTCTTGGGTGCCTCGATTGGACACGACCGTACGCCGGGGGATGCTTCCCGACAAGGCGTCGCCCGGCCTCCGCTTCCACGACATTTGAACCTCAGCCCTTCAGGCTGCGGTTCGAAAATGAACCCATGATTGGCGGGGCTTTCGGGCCAAATTATTTGGCAAAAATTTGGAAACGCGCCCCAGTGCACCAGAGCGCGCCAGAGTGCGCCCAAAATCCAGAGGTTTTCAGGAACCGTGCCAGAGAAACTAGGAAGCCGCTGAAAGGCAACGGCATAAGCCGTTGAGCATCAAG
>JAEUHE010000072.1 GCA_016793885.1 Verrucomicrobiales bacterium | reverse complement strand
CCTTGCGCGACGTGATGCAGGCCTGGGCGCGAGTTTCGGGGTATTTGAAATCACCTTGAAGTGGCAGCGACCGGCGGGCAGCAGGGTTTGTGACGCGCAATGAAGCCAGTGTTGCGTCGAGAGCTGTTCCGTCTCCGTGGTGGGCATTTCCACCGCATCCCAAACGGTGGTGCCGTAGTGTCTGCAAATTCGAACGAACCGAATCAGTTGATAGTGTGGGTATTGAGAGAGGTCTGAAGTTTGTCGTTTCCAAAGCAAAGCTGGTCGCTCTCGGCCGATAGAGGGATATTCTTGCGATGAATCCGTTGTCGTTTCTGCTGGTTTGCTTTGGGGGTAGATGAACCGCCGTCAGCAGGTAGACATCCAATCATTGCGGGAGGGAAGTTCAGGTTCTCCGAGAACATTGGGGCAACCGTCCTCGTTTCACCGATGACCAGCGCCGAAGGCTGGATGTCAAAGGCAAGTGGGTGGGCCTGATGGGGTGAGGTAGTATTCTGAGTCGCATCTGCACCAACCCCATAATTCAAGTGCGCGTATCGCCGCGAGAAATCAAGGTCGTGAGAGGATAGGCCAAGAACCCTAGAGAAACCTCGACCCAGATTCCAGAATCGCCCTCTGGCGTTCAGAAAATAAAAGTGATTCTTGAAGGACTTGCCATTTATCGAAGACGCGGGTGCCATCTTCCTGGGTAAGCTAGGCGAAGGAGACATGCGAGGCCGAGGCCGAGTAACGCGGTGGATCCGGGTTCAGGGATCGTAGCGGAATCCGAAATTTGTGGCTGGTAGCCATCGGGAATCGCAATCAATCCGGTCAATCCGCCCGCATAGGGAATGTTTTGTGGAACGAATGGCAGGACAAATTCGGTGGAAATTGTCTCATAGCCCATTCCATAAAAGCCCATTGGTGCTGCACTACCAGTGGCCGTGGCTCGCGTAAAGCCCCGTTCATCCAAGATGACACCTTGGCTTTTCGCTTGGTGTGTGAATGTAAGCCAAAGGAAAGCCACGCCAATAAATACGGGGTAGCTGGGTTTTATTGTCTTTGGATCCATCACTTAATCAGCCTCCCCTAGAAATGCGGTTTCGACAAGCGCGATCGTGATTGGATTTCGGAGCCCTCGAACATTTGAGCTGCGCGGCTAGCATGTATGGGGCATCCGCGATCGCACATGAAATCTTTATCTTCGATTTCCCAACCAAGTGACGAAAACCTTCCGCACGCGCGCACAAGGTTGAGTTAGGGTTCACCAAACAAAAATGAGCTGGCTTTGCAGCCTGAAAAACCACTTTGTCCGAGGTGGAGGGGCGGGCAGCCAAGGGGGTGTCAACACCGGCTCGAACAAAACATGCGGGACTTGGACACGCCACATCCCTTCATCAAAACGGCTAACCCAGGCGGCAGCACCGAGCTGCAGGCTCCACCAGTTGCCAACGCTCGGATCCTCTGTGGACTGAAGCGTGAACCAGGTTTCATGAAGATTACCAAGCACCTCGCCGTCATCCGCAATAAAAGGGATCTCGACTTCGCCGTCGGGCCTTCTTACCGGACTTAGAAGTTTCAGCGGCACGTTTATTCCAACCCTTGTGCCCCTGCTGAGCATGCTCCCTCCATCTGTAGAAACGATTACAGAATATCTTCCAGCGTCCTGCCTATGCACCTCGTCGACGGTGAACACTTCATTCGTTCTTAGTGGGAGCGTTACAAGGTCTCGCATCCATTGATATCGAATCTGCGATCGGGATTCCGCCTGAACACTGAGTTCCAATCGAGCCCCGCGGTCTAAAGCGAGCGGACCAGTCATTGGCTGAGAGGTGATCAATACGCCGGGGCGATCGTTAGTGCGGATGATGGTTAGTGGAGTTCTTATGCCAGCGACAAAAATCCGATCTGCTACGCTCGCGATCTGATCTGTTCCAGCGATGAATTCCGGTGTCAATGCGCAGTTCAATGAGGATTCAAAAGTCAGGCCACCATTCGAATCCGCAGCATATCGGAGCAAATTGCCCTCCGACGTCAGGACATGCAAATGTCCATCTTTGGCGTTCAGCACATTGATTCCTCCGGCGACCTGTCCGGACCAAACCTGTATCGGCTTCGCTGGGTCGCTCAGGGACCATGCGATGACCTTAGTCCCAGACCCTAGCCAGAGCAGATTCCCTTCCGAAGCGAGCGAGACAGAAGGTCCGTATAGAGATCCTACAATCATGGAAGGATCTAGGGGGATTTCTGCGATCTTCTGCGGGCTTGACGGATCAGATATATCCAACACCTCCAACGCGAGCGGGCCCGAGCTGGCTAGCATCGGTACCAGGCGCACACCCCAGGTTCTTGTGAAGTGAGGAGGCATGTAGGAAAAACCAGCGAAACGCTTGCAAATCACGGGCGAGCGGGGAGTTCCTACGTCAACGAGCACCAGCGAAAAATCGGATAGATAACAATAGAGAATCTTTCCAACCAAGGTCATCTGGGTTACTTCGCGGACTTCGGTGGTACGCGACAGTAAGCGGGGACTCGAGGGATCCTGCATATCCACCACGTCGAGGAACTCTCCACCGAAAAACCCGAGACTACCGTCCAGTTCAAGGCACGTGGGCGCAGCGAGATTTGTATACGAGCCGATCCGACCAGGGTGAGTCGGATTCGATATGTCGAGCAACCAAACTTGATTCGACGTGCCCAGCCAGACTGCCGAGGGCCCAACCTCTACAAACGGCTTATACGAGCTCCCTGCACCTTGATAGCGAGCAACCGTTTCTAATCCGGTGAAGGCGGAAAGCACCGTGATGCCGGACATTAGGCACCCCATGACAAAGGCTGGCAGAAGACACGGCAGCTTTGCCCAGAAGTGCATCGGAAAAGAGTCCCCAGAACCGGCAAACTGCCGATGGGCCCGAATGAACCTCCAGGGGAACAACATAAGGAGGAAGATGCTACATCAGCTACGCAGATGCAAGAAACGGAGCGTGCTAGGCGGCCTTGCCAGCTAGTGGCCAGCGGATCCCACAGCTGGTATCCTGCGGTCCCCTAGTGTCTGAAATATCGATCGAACCCAATCTGTTGATACTATGCGTCTTGCGAGATTTGTGGAAATCGTCGCTTCCAAAGAAATGCTGATCGTTTCCGATCGATAAATAGATGGTCCTCCTTTCCATCCGCTGTTGTTTCTGCTGAGTCGCTTTGCCGGTTGGATGAA
>JAEUHE010000071.1 GCA_016793885.1 Verrucomicrobiales bacterium | reverse complement strand
GCCTTCCCAGGTCACGGTCAGACTGCCATTGGCATTGCGGACCACGGAGATGGACGGACGATCCGTTCCGATGGTCGCGGTCAGCTGCAGAGCCTGGCCGGTGGTGAAGGTTCCGACGCCGTTCTTGACCAGAACCGGCAGCCGAGGAGCATCCGCTTGAGCACCGCGAACGGTGAGGAAGGCCCCGCCGCCGCGTTCAAACATGCCGGCTTCGATGTCGTAGGTTCCCTTGGCGAGGGTGATGGTCGCGCGGGTGTTGCTGTCGCCGGTGAGGCAATCGCAGGTGACCGTGCTGCCGTCCTCGGAGATGACGCTGCTGCCAGTGCCATTGACCGTGATCTCGGTGAACACCTGTCCAGGGATCTTCATATAGGCACCGTCATCGCTGTTGAACCCGAGGCTGTAGGTTCCGTCTTGAGGAATGACGAGCTTCGCGGTCGCGCGGATCGCGTAGTCGTTGTCGTCCACACCCGGAGTGTTCTTCGGGAAGGCCGGGATGCCGCCATTGGTGTCCGGGTCGCCCCAGCTGCCAATGTCGGTCTTGACCGGCGCGCCCGCGGTGGCGTCGAGATCAGCGAAGCCTTGAGCCCAGTTATTGATGGCGTTCTCCGCCACATCACCGGCGCTCGGATCAGAGGACACAACGCTCCAGCCATCGGCGTCGACGCCCAGCTGAATGTAGGAGTCGGCCGGAGTAGGATCGCCGACGAGCTTCCACAGGTCGGTGTCGCCGTCGTTGGCCCAGCGGCCCGGAGCGGCATAGAGTTCGCCATGATCGCCACCGCCGCGTTCCCACCAGAAGAACTCGATACGGTAGGTGCCCTTCTTGAGCAGGTAGGTGCCACGGGTATTGCTGTCGCCCGTGTTGGCGGGATGTACGACTGCTTCGGTATCGGCTCGGTCGAGTTCACCGTTGCCGCTGACTGCGACAGCCTTGCCGCCGCGGATACGCATGGCGAAACCGTCGTCGGAGTGCACACCGAAGGTGTATTCGCCGTCAGCCGGGATCACGATGTTACCGATGAACAGCTGGATGAAGTCTTCAGCGTTCCAACCACCGTCAGGATGAGCGGTAGCCGCTTCGTCGTAGGGCAGACCGTTGCCAAAGAATCCGCCGGCGGCAGGATAGTTAGCCACTTGAGTGGTCACGTCGGCGAATTTGCCGGTGAACTCTTCGGTGCCCACGGCCGCGATGCGGGACAGGGCGGCGGGGATGCTGTCGATGGTGCCGGCACCAAAGATGTAGCGCAACGCCCACATGCCTTCGACGGGTTCAGGTCCGTTGAGGTTGGCCTCGGGGAACCAGGGAACCGGGATTCGGACTTCGCCCGTGAAGCTGAGCTGATTGCCAGCAGAGTCAAAGCCGGTGACTTCGTAGGCGTGAAGGGAATCCGGCACATACTTGGCGACATTGTCATAGGTCAAGGACAGCACGTCAGCGGTGCGGCTCTTGGTGACGCTGACGGAGGCGCCGTCGATCTTCACGGCAACCGAGTTGTCCACCAAAGTGGTGTCCAAACCGTCGCGGATGCCGAGGAAGATTTCCGTGCGGCTGGCGGTGGCGCGGGAGATCACCGGGATGCTAGCACCGCCGGAACGACCGAAATATTCGATTTCGTTGAGCTGGTGGAGGGTGCCCGGTGTTTCGTAGGCGATATAGCGCAGATAGGTGTAGGGAGCGGAAGGCCGGCCCAAGGTAAACTTGAAGACCTGGTTCCGGGTGGTGGTCCAAGGGGAGGGGATGTCCACGGTGTAATGAACGATGTCTTCGTAGTTTTCACCATCGTTCGAGCCCTGGATTGCCCAGTCCGTAGGATCACGATCCGGCGAGTCGTTGCCGGTGGTCATCGTGAAGTGGGTCAGGCTGATCGGGTTGGCCAGTTGAACCGCCACCCAGACCGGTTGGTCGGGCTTCGGATCATCGCAGCACCATTTGTCATTACCACCGCCGACTTTGTTGTCGAAGATGTTGAAGGCGTTTTCGCCGCCTTCGAAGTCGCCCTCGATGCTCGCGGTGATTCCCACCCAGTTCCAGCTCGGGTCAGTCGCGCCACCGAGCGCATCCAGACCGTTGCCATCGGGATCGGTCACGTCACCACCCAGCAGGGCAGCCGCACCGACACCCAGGATCTCCGCCCGAACGGTGAAGAAGGATTCGATCTCCTTGCCTTCGCCGCCGTTGTAGATCGCCATCACTTCTTCTTCGGTGAGCGCGCGGCTCCAGAGGGCGAGATCATCGATCGCACCTTCGAATTCGCGAGCCAGGGCATCGGGATTGTCGCCGATGATGACGCGCTTGCCGTTGGTGGTCAGGTTCGCCGCGGTGGTGCTCGAGGCTACCAGCACGCCGTCTTGATACAGCTTGGAGCCGTTTTCCTTATCCGAGATGGCTACGATATGATGCCAAGCAGCATCGCCAGCCGCCGCGCTGGCGGTGATGTCGCCGTTGCCGCCTTGGTACGCGAAGCTTTGGCTGGTGCTCGAGCGATGGATGCGCCAGTTGTTGTTCTCACCTTGGGCCGCGAGCGCCTGCCATTCGGTGTCGAACGCATCGACTCGGAACCAGGCTGAGAGCGTCATGCTGCCGCCAGCAAAGGACAGATCGCCCGGTTCGCCGCCGGTGACAGTGATCTTCTGATCGTTACCATCGAGCTTCACCGCTTGACCAAATTTTCCAGCTTCGAAAGCGATCGGCTCGGTCCCGCTGCCGGTGCCGCCGTAGGTGGCGCTCAGAGAGGAATCATTGAAGTTATCTTCCATTCGCCAATAGGCCTTCAGCCCGTCGGGGAGGTACTGCCCTTGAGCAGTCTGCGCCAAAGTCCCTAGAAGCGGCAGAACGGCCGCTCCGGTCAGGAGCATTTTGGCAAAGGGTTTATACACGTTATACATATGAGGGGACAGGTTGGGTTTGGTTGGTTTTACTAATGTTACTTCTTAACGTTTACTACTTTCGCTGGGTTCACGAATCCTCGACATGGCACCGCTGGGTGGTGCGATGGCTACCATCTTTTATTTCATGTGTTGGATTCATTAATTCTTAAGCGATTTGGCACTCGAATGCAACTTGGAATTCACGAGAAACGCATTTTGAGAGTGAAGTCGTCACCTGGTTGTGCCGAGAAAGGGACTAGGACGGTGGTTCTAGCCGAAGCGACTCTTGACTGATCGCTCCGGGCTTCGTTAGATTTTCCAGAACCAGCCCAACCTAACTGACATTGCTTTGCAACGACTTGCGTTTCGAAACCACGCCTTGGACGTCTACAGATCAGGACCTAGGTCCCGATCGAAAGTCCTGCGCCACGCGTCGACCTGCTTCGCCTGGGCGACCTGGATTTGTTTCTGTCTCGCCTTGGCTGGGGGATGGCGCGAAATCGAGGCTCAGACTGACCCTGGCACCGCTGAGGAGGCCCCGAGTTCGTCCGGTTCAAAAGCATTATCTGTTGATTCGGAAGAGGTTAAGCTCTCTGCTGCGAGCGAGGCGGCGGCGGTAAAACGTGAGGGAGTGGCCGTGGCTCAAGCGCTCGTGCAGGCGTATCCCGAAGACGCCCTTGCCTATGCCCTCTTAGGATCAGCTCACTATAATATTGGCCAGTCCGAGCCGGCGGTACGGCACCTCAAGCGCTGTTTGGAGTTGAATCCCAACCAAATTGATGCTTACGAGATTCTGGCGCGGGTGGCCGCGGAGAAGGGGGATTTAGAGGAAGCGGTGCGTTTGGGTGAGGAGGCAATCAAACGTTCCCCCGCGCATCCCGAGATCCTGACCCAGCTGGGGCGAACTTATCTGGACCTGGGCCGGGCGACTGATGCCGTCGCCGTCCTCCTCAAGGCGGTCACTGGGCAGCGACCCAACATGGATAGCGCGTATCTTCTGGGGCAAGCGTACTTGCAATCCAAGGATTTTGTGCAGGCTAAAGCTGCATTCCAACGCGTGATCGCGATATCGCCCCGTCATACCCAGGCTTTTTTCGGTCTCTATACAGCCTCTCTGCGACTGGGGGAAGCGGGTGAAGCCGAGACGTTCCGGGAGGAGTTCCAGAAGCTGCAAGCGGCTGACAGCAAGGCCCAGACGGATCGAAGTGCGCAGGAGGATACCCGAACCGGTTTGCCGTTGGTGCGAACCACGATGGCTCGCACTCTGTTCGGCGCGTCGCAGATTTATCGGTCCCACGGCAACGGGGACCAGGCCCTTGGACTGCTGCGAAAGTCGGCTTTGTTCGATCCGGAGAATCCGATGTATCGCGCCGCGGCAGAGGCTGTGTTTCAACAGCGCAAAGCGCCGCAAGAGGGGCTGAAGTTCTTTCAAGACCTTGTCCAGGAGCAGCCGCAGGCCAGCTATAATCATCTTTTCCTCGGACGGTTCCAATCGAGGGTCGATAACTTCGAGGGCGCCGAGTCTGCTTATCTCAAAGCGCAGGAGCTGGCGCCAGGTCGATCCGAGCCTCCCCGCTCTTTGGTGGATCTCTATTTACGCAAACGCCGCAAGCTGGACGTCGCACTGGTGTTGGCGCGGCAAGTCGTGGAGATGGAGCCCAGTGGATCGAACTACCACTTGTTGGCTATGGCCTGCGCCAACAATCAAGACCGTGGCGGGGCTCTGGCCGCCATCCGGCAAGCCATTGCTCGAAACCCCGACGAAGCCAATTACCGGCAGCTGCTTCAGCAGCTGGAGAAGGCGCCTTAGCCTGGGGAGGAGAATCGAGTGAACACCTGTCTGGCAGTCCTGCTCCTTTCGATATTGGCAGAGTCGCTGCAGGCCGCCGACTCGCGCGGCCCCATCCAGCTCCACGATATGAGCCAAGCGACGGGCATCCAATTCGTTCACACCGATGGAAGTTCCGGCCGTCGCTATATCATGGAAACCGTTGCTTCAGGACTGGCCCTGCTGGATTACGATAGCGACGGCGATGAGGATATCTATTTTCTAAACGGAGCTCCCTTGCCGGGCACGACCGTGGAAAAGCCGCCCCGAAATGCACTCTACCGAAACGAGGGAAACTGGAAGTTCACGGACGTGACCGATCTGGCGGGGGTCGGTGACACGGGCTATGGATTGGGCGTGTGCACGGGTGATTACGACAACGACGGAGATCCGGATATCTACATCAACAATTTCGGGACGAATGTTCTGTATCGCAACAACGGGAATGGCAGCTTCACGGATGTGGCTCGGCTGGCGGGCGTGGCCCAGGGCAATCACGTCGGTGCGGGGGCTTGTTTTCTCGACATGGATGGCGATGGCGATCTTGACCTCTTCGTGGCGAGTTACGTGGCGTTTACCTATGAGACGCATCGCACCTCGATGATGAACGGCTTTCCCTCCTACGTTGGCCCCCTGCAGTATCCTCCGACGGCCAATCACCTCTATCGCAACAACGGCGATGGCACCTTCACGGATGTCAGCTCAAACTCGGGCATCTCGGAGTTGCGGGGTTCCGGGATGGGAGTGATGGCGGCCGACATCGACAATGATGGCGATCCGGACTTGGTGGTCGCCAATGATCTTCGTCCCAATTTCCTCTTGTTGAATGATGGTTTCGGGAAGTTCAAGGAGGTCGGCGCGCTGGTTGGGCTGGCTTACGATTCTTTTGGAAATGTCCAGGGCAACATGGGAGTGGAGTGCGCCGACTGGAACAACGATGGCTGGTTGGACGTCTACATCACGACCTATCAGCGGCAGTTCAATAATCTATACCAAAACGTCGGGGGTAAGGTTTTCGATGACGTCACGCGCAAATCGGGGGCCGGCACGAGCAGCTACCCGCAAGTCAAGTGGGGTGTGGGAGTTATCGATTTCGACAATGATGGGCACCGGGATCTCTTTTCGGCCTGCGGCCACTTGATCGACAACGTGGATCATTTCGATGATACCACCAGCTACCACGCCCGAAACCTGCTCCTGCGCAACAATGGGCAGGGACGATTTGAGGATGTCTCCCATCACGCGGGCGACGGGATGATGCTCAAGTTCAGCAGTCGCGGAGCGGCGTTTGACGATCTCGACAATGACGGTGACATCGATGTGGTCATTCTCAATGCCCGGCGAGAGCCCAGTGTGCTGCGAAACGATTCCCCCCGCACCCATCATTGGGTGCAGGTGCGATTGCAGGGAACGAAGTCGAATCGAGGTGCCGTGGGAGCCCGGGTATCTGTGGTGGCTGCGGATCTCACCCAGATCGATGAGGTTCACAGTGGAAGGAGTTACCAGAGTGACTTCGGAAAGCGGCTTCATTTCGGTTTGGGCTCCCGAGCATCCATCAGCGAGATTCGGGTGAAGTGGCCGGGAGGTTCCACGGAGGTGATTCGGGACGTCGGTGTGGATCGTGTCGTGACGATTGTGGAGGGGCGCGGCCAGGCGGGGCAACCAACCTCGAACCAGGGAAAATCCCCGTGAGAGCTGGTTTTTCCTATGGAGTTCCGCCTTCAGGCGGATTCTTCGCGTTCCGCCCCGTTTCGGAAGGGCCTGAGTCGTTGGGCGGGCTGCGACGCCCGGGGAACCGCCTGAAGGCGGAACTCCATGCGGGGGCGGCGGGGGCTCGAAGTCATCCTCTCAGCTCCGCGTTGCTGGGTGTCACTGTGGCGCTGTTGTGGACGGGCACAGTCAAGGCCGCCGAGCCGCCTTCTCCAATCCTCCTGCGTGACGTGAGCCGCGATACCGGCATTCAGTTCGTGCATCAGGATGGAAGCTCCGGCCGACGCTACATTGTGGAGAGCGTTGCCTCCGGCCTGGCCACTTTTGATTATGACCGGGATGGCGACTTGGACATCTACTTTCTGAATGGTGCCCCGCTGCCCGGCACGCCGACCAATCCTCCGCCACGGAACGCTTTGTATCGGAACGACGGCGGCCTTAAGTTTACCGACGTCACGGACAAGGCTGGGGTGGGAGACACCGGTTACGGGCTCGGGGTTTGTGCTGGAGACTACGACAATGATGGCGACCTCGACCTCTACGTTAACAACTTCGGTCCGAACGTTCTTTATCGAAATAATGGGGATGGAACCTTCACGGACGTGACCCAGTCGGCCGGCGTGGCTAACGGTGACCAGGTGGGGGCGGGTGCGTGCTTTCTGGACATGGACGGTGATGGCGATTTGGATTTGTTCGTCGCGAACTACATCAACTTCACGCTGTCAAAGCATCAGACTCGGCATGTGAACGGTCATCCTGCCTATGTCGGGCCGATGGCCTACGGACCGGTCCCGTCCACCTTGTTTCGCAATAACGGGAACGGAAGCTTCACCGACGTGAGCAAAGAGTCAGGCATCGGCGAACATGCTGGAACGGGAATGGGCGTGGTCTGTGCGGACTACGATGACGATGGGGATACCGACATCATCGTGGGCAACGATGCGATGGCGAATTTCGTGTGGAACAACGATGGAAAGGGGCATTTCAAGGAGGTCGGTCTGCTCTCGGGGTTGGCCTATGATCTCAACGGCATTGGGCAAGGGACTATGGGGATCGACTGTGGGGACTATGATAATGACGGCCGACTTGATTTTCATATGACCTCCTACCAGAAACAGTGGGCCATTCTTTATAAAAACATCGGCCGAGGGATGTTTGACGACGTGACCCATCTTTCAGGTGCCGGTGGGGGAAGCTACAACCAAGTCGAGTGGGGCAACGGCCTGGTGGACTTTGATAACGACGGTC
The DNA here is from genome assembly GCA_016793885.1 of Verrucomicrobiales bacterium. Lineage (NCBI taxonomy): Bacteria > Pseudomonadati > Verrucomicrobiota > Verrucomicrobiia > Verrucomicrobiales > Verrucomicrobiales bacterium. The sequence goes on along the minus strand of JAEUHE010000071.1, from coordinate 26,613 downwards.
ATCGGGACCTGTTTATGGCTTGCGGTCATTTGCAGGATAATGTGGAGCTTTGGGATGACACGGCTCGCTATGAAGCCCCTGCCATCTTGATGTCGAACACGGGGAGGGGGAAGTTCGTGGATGTGTCCAGTCGTTCCGGTGATGGTTTGGCGGTGAAGCGCAGCGGGCGGGGTGTCGCGCTGGATGATCTGGATAACGATGGAGACATCGATGTTGTGATCCTGAATTCTCGTCGGGAGCCTACCGTTCTACGGAACGACAGTCCCCGGGTGAACCACTGGTTGGGGGTCCGCTTGCAAGGTAGCCGCAGCAACCGGGATGGTATTGGCGCCCGCATCAAGGTGGTGTCCGGTGATTTGACCCTTATTGATGAAGTGCACAGTGGGCGCGGGTATCAAAGCCATTTCGGCATGTATCCTCACTTTGGGCTTGGCACGCGAAAGCGCGTCGATCGCGTTGAGGTTCGCTGGATTGGAGGCGGCACGAATGTGGTGGAGGGGGTGGAAGTGGACCGGGTCATTGAGGTCAAAGAGGCTCCGGCGAGTCCGTGAGCGGTCGGGGTGAGGACTTCGCCGTTGACGTGGGCTGCGCTGCCTGCTGGAGTGCTCGCTTTCCTGCGTGAACGTGTCGTCTCCATCATCTTCAACCTCGTCGGCCGTGGGGCGCACCGCCTGGCTGGTGGTGGCATTGCTCTGGCCGGTTGCCTTGCTCAACTACCTGGATCGCCAGCTTCTGGCGAACATGAAAACTTCCGTGATGGCGGATATCCCGAGCATCGGTTCGGACGCCAATTGGGGGATGATGCTGGGGCAGTTCAAGTGGGTTTATGCCTTTTTGAGTCCCCTGGGCGGCTACATTGCCGATCGCTTTAGCCGTCGGTTTACCATCTGCGGGAGCTTGTTTGTGTGGTCGGCGGTCACGTGGGTGACTGGCCACGTGACGACTTACGAGTCGCTGTTGTGGACGCGGTCATTGATGGGGATCAGCGAGGCTTTCTACATTCCCGCGGCCTTGGCCTTGATCTCGGATTATCATTCGGGGCCAACCCGCTCCCGCGCGGTGGGCATGCATCAGATGGCCATCTATGTCGGAGTGATCATCGGAGGCTTCAGCGGCTATGTGGCTGACCATCCTTCGTATGGATGGCGGGCGGCGTTCAGCGCTGCGGGTATTGCTGGCTTGGTCTATGCCTTTCCGCTCGCCTTCCTGCTGAAAGACGCACCTCCCCGTTTGGGTGCCGATGGACTGACCTTGGAGAAGCCTACGGTGTTCAGTTCTCTGCGACAACTGCTCACCAACGGATCCTTCATCCTGCTGGTCTTATACTTTACACTTCCCGCCTTGGCGGGGTGGGTGGTGCGCGATTGGATGCCGGCCATCCTGAAGCAGCAGTTCAGCCTGGGCCAGGGGAAGGCTGGGGTTTCGGCGACCCTTTACTGGCAGGTGGCAGCGATCATCGGCGCCTTGATCGGTGGTTGGTTGGCGGATCGTTGGATGGGTCGAACCATCCGCGGACGGATTTACGTGAGCGCCATCGGCATGTGTTTGATTGTGCCCGCAATGTTCGGAGTGGGGAATGCCGGAAGCTTGGTGGTCGCCGTGAGCTTTCTCGTTTTGTTTGGATTGGGTTGGGGATTTTTCGACTGCAACAACATGCCGATTCTATGCCAGATCGTGCCCTCGCAGCTCCGTGCCACGGGCTATGGGTTGATGAATCTGGTCAGCATCAGCTGCGGGGGGATAGCGGATTGGGGCTTCGGTATCCTGCAGGATGCCAAAGTTCCGTTAAACGTTACCTTCGGTGTTTTCGCCAGCACGGCCATTGTCTCGGTAGTGCTGGTGTTGTGCATTCGGCCGCGACGCGAATTGGTTTCAGGGTCCTGATTTGATTCGTTATGTTTTCCTTTTCTCCTCTTCATGGCTTGGTGGTTGCGGCGCACACGCCATTTCATGCCGATGGCTCACTTCATGTGGGGGTGGTGGAGAAGCAGGCGGCGCATTTTGCTGCCACGGGAGTTCGCGCCGTCTTCGTGTGCGGCACCACGGGCGAGAGTGCCTCGCTGACCCAGGACGAGCGACACGCGGTGGCCGACGCCTGGTTCTCAGCCGCACGGGGCACCGATCTTCGCATCGTGGTCCATGTGGGGTCCAACTCGGTGACCGAAGCCAGCCTGCTGGCGGCTCATGCGCAGTCACGCGGCGCTAGCGCCATCGCGGCTTTGTCGCCTTCCTATTTCAAGCCGCGGTCATTGGAGGCGCTCATCGACTGCTGCGCGCAGATCGCGGCGGCGGCGAGCGAGACGCCTTTTTATTTTTACGACATTCCGGCGCTGACGGGAGTGAATTACTCCATGGCTGAGTTCCTCACTCGCGCGCCCGCCCGAGTCCCCAGCCTGGCGGGGCTCAAATTCACCAACCCGGATTTGAAGTCATATCTTCATTGCTTGCGCTTGAACGAGGGACAATGGGATTTGCCGTTTGGGGTGGATGAACACTTGTTGGGCGCGCTGGCCATGGGGGCCAAAGGGGCCGTTGGGAGTGGGTTCAACTTCGCCGCGCCGATCTATCACCGGGTGTTGAAGTCGTTCCGTGAAGGCGACTGGGATCGGGCACGATTGGAGCAGCATCGCGGAGGACAACTGGTGGAGCTGCTGTCCGGATACGGCTACATGGCCGCTGCTAAGGCCGTGATGGAGATGCTCGGGGTGCCCGTCGGGCCACCGCGGTTGCCTCACAACCGCTTGACAGCAGCCGATCTGCATTCCCTTCGTCGGCAGTTGGATGCGCTGGGGTTCTTCGAGTGGATCCGTTAGAAATTCGCTGACTTGGTTGGCCTACTTTTGGCTATGCTGAGGCCGTGCACGTGACCTCTGGTCAAAATCACTCCGCGCGAGGGTCTCAACGAGGCGATGCCCGCTATTGGCTGATCGCCATCCTGGCGCTCGCGTTTATCGGTTGGCTGTGGATTCAGCGGCCGGCTCCACCGGTTTCTCCGGAATCCTTGGGCAGCCCGGTGCGCGTCCCGACCGTTTCGCCTGATGCCCCCCCTCGGCAGCCTTCGGTTCCCGTGGATCCACCCAAGCCGATCCTTCCGGCGGCGGTACCTCCGGTCCTTCCGGTTCCCAAGCCGGTAGAGCCCGCTCCTCCAGTGTCGGTGTCCACGTCGGCTCCTCCCACCGCGATTCTCGCGGGGCCAAGCTCCGTCCCAGTTCCTGCGGCCGTGAAAGTTGGCGGGGGCACGAACGAGCTAGCCCCGGGAAGCGCACATCCTTTGGGCACCGTCGTCATCCGGAGCAACCGACCCGTCGTGGCTACGGCCACGAATACCTCTCCGCTCGAGTCGGTGATCCCGGATCCCGTGGGAACCGGGCAGGTTCGCAGCGTGTTGGAGGCTCAGTTGGCCCTGGCGAGACTGGGGTTTTCCTCCGGGTCGATCGACGGCAAGTTGGGTTCGCAGACCCGGTCCGCCCTGCGAGCCTTTCAAGAACGGGAAGGTCTGCCTGGAACAGGGAATCTCGATACCACGACCCGAAACAGGCTCGCCCTTCCGGCTGAGCTTTTTGTGACTTATACCGTCACTGATGCCGATCTGGGACGGTTGCGACCTTTGGCGAAGACCTGGATGGCTAAGTCGGAACAGGACCGCATGGAGTATGAAACCATCCTGGAGATGGTGTCGGAAAAATTTCGATCTCACCCTGCTTTAATCCGACAACTCAATCCTCTCGTCGACTGGGACCGTGTCACTGCGGGGTTGCCACTGAAGGTGCCGAATGTGGAGCCGCCGCCGATCTCAGGTCGGCTATCGTTCGTGCGGATTTCTCTGAGCGCCAAAACGCTTCAGGGTTTTGATGGAGATTCCAAACTGGTGCTTCATTTCCCGTGCAGCATCGCTAAGGACAAGGAGAAACGGCCAGTAGGCGATCTTCATGTTGAGAAGATTGCCGTGAATCCCAACTACACCTTCAATCCCGACGTCTTTCCTGAATCTGAGGAGGCACGACAGATCAAGCGGAAGCTGATCCTTCAGCCTGGACCGAACAATCCGGTCGGAGTGGCCTGGATCAGTCTGGATCGGCCGGGGTATGGCATCCATGGGACGCCCCAGCCGGAGCAAGTGGGTCGGACGGAATCCCATGGCTGCTTCCGTCTGGCCAATTGGAATGCGGAGACGTTGGTGAAGCTGGTCTGGATCGGGATGCCGATCCAGGTGGAACCCTAGCAGCGCAGGTTGATGAGGGGGGATTAAAAGTGGGTGAGGTCAGGGGATCCCGACTCCGTCGAGGGGACAAAAGCGGCAGAGGGCTGCACGACGAAAGAACTATAAGCTTGGTCGGATCGATTCTCGATCAACTCCAAAATGGGCCCAAATCGTCGCGAGGCGTCCTGGAGTGCTGTAGCCCTCTACAGCTTTTCGGCACCCGACGGAGTCGGGAAATCTCACCCACTTTTAATCACAGAATTGAGACCACGGATTGGACATCCCTATTCTTTGGGGTGATGGAACTGGTGGTCGGCGAAATCCAGGAAGACCTTCCAGTCCTGGGCCGTCATGGAGTGTTTACCAGGACGAATGTAGTAGCCAAGGGTGCCGGGGCTGAGTTGGCCCAGCGGCGGCATGGACTTCGCCTCGAGGCCTCCTGCTCCCAGAAAACGATAAACCGGATCGGCTGCCTGCAAAACCTCGAACTGCCCGCTCGGGTTGGCCCATTGATCGTCGAGAGCATTGGAGAAGAGCACCGGACGAGGGGCGCACAGCGCGACCAGGCTATGTTGATCGAAGGGCAGTCGATCGGTCTGCGTATTGAATTCCTTGTATTGGGCGTTGAACCAGTGCGGGAAGGCGGTGTTGATGCGCTGCACCGATTCCCCGATGGTGCCGCGGCTCGGCGCGGTGCCTCCACATCCGGCCTGGTGCGGGATGGAGAGGGCGATGCGATCATCCATCGCCGCGGCGAGTAGTGCGGTTTTTCCGTTGCGCGAGTGGCCGACCACTGCGATTTGCTGTGGGTTGATGTCTGGATCTCTCACCAGGTAGTCGACGCATCGATGGAATCCCCAGGCCCAGGCCGCGATTGACCCGCGGTTCGCGGGTTCAGCCATGGAAGGGTCCTTCCACTGCTTGGCTAGCCAGGCGTAGATTCCCTCGGAGACATCCTTTCGATCGGAGTCCACATCGCTGGAGCAGAAGCTGGCCAGCGCGTAGCCACGCGACACGATCTCCTCGACGCTCCAATCTCCCGCCTGGGACCCGCGCCCGAGATCGGAGGCGTGGTCATTGGTGCAGCCTTTGCAGCTGGTGTAGATCCATCCACGAGTTAAGGGCACTCGCGGATCGCTTACCAGCGCATGGTTTCCGCAGAAGTTCATCGACAAGAACACGGGAGCCTTTTCGGCTTTGCGATGGGGGATGATCAACATCAGATCGATCTCCGGGGCGTCAGGTCCGCCGGTCTGAATCTTGACCAGCTTGAGCGTCGCTTTCCCGCCGAGGAAGTCCGTGTAAACGGCCTCGTTTTTAAACTTCATTCGAGTCGGGACCGGTGGGAGGTAACCATACATGTAATGCTGAAAAAGCTTTTTCAGTTCCGGTCGACGTTCCATGGACCACTGCTCACGAGACGCGACCCGAGTTCCGTCGAACTTGATCAGCGGGTCGGGCAGGCCGGGGCTTGACGGGAGTTGCGCGGCGGTTGGCCAAGAGTGCTTCGGGCTGGCGCATCCGCCGGCCAGTAGAACGAGGGAGACGTAGGCCAATGCTCGTCGGGCTCCGCGAGGCAGTGAGGTCAGGTTCATGGAACGCGACGCTACCAAACCGTTTTCTAGAGGGTGAGTCTTTTTTGAGTGGGGGTGCTATGGACTGCGGAGACACGTCTCCGCTTTTCCTGCTCTTGGCGGGGTGGCTGAGGGGGAGTTAAAGTGGGTGAGATCATCCGACTCCGTCGGGTGCTGAAAAGCTGTAGAGGGCTACAGCACTCCAAGACGCTTCGCGACGATTTCGGCCCATTTTGGAGTTGATCGAGAATCGATCCGACCAAGCTTATAGTTCTTTCGTCGTGCAGCCCTCTGCCGCTTTTGCCCCCTCGATGGAGTCGGGATCCCCTGACCTCACCCACCTTTAATCACAACCGTGGCTGGGGGTGCGCCTAGGGTCAGTGCGTGCGTTGGAGGGGCATGAGGTGGCGTGAAGGTACAGCGTTGTCGTGCCACCGCGGTCCATAAGGCGCTAGTGCTCCCCCGCGCCTACGGCTGCACGATTGAAATGACGTGGGTATCCTTGCGCAGGTAGGCGGCGCAGACGCGTTTGACGTCTTGCAAGGTGACGGCTTCGAAGAGGGCATCCTCGCGATCGCAATTGGCGTACCCCAGTCCGTAGAGCTCGTCCAAGGCGGAGGTCATCGCCATGCGTCCCAGTTCCTGGCGGGCGATCTTCTTTTGTCCGATCATCTTCGCTTTGGCGCGATGCAGCTCTGCGGCGGTTAGTCCGTGCTCTCCGAGCTTCATGGCTTCCTTGAGCAACTCCTGCTCAACGAGCGCCGATTTCTCCGGGTCGGTCCCCACGTAGAACGAGAAATAGCCCGGAGCCAATCCCAGAAAATTCTGGGCTCCCACATAGTAGGCGAGCCCTAATTCATCGCGGATGCGCACGAAAAGTCGTGAGCCCAGATCGCTCAGGGCCTCCTGGACCAATTCCAGGGCAAAGCGGTCGGGGTGGAAGATGGTGATGCCCGGGAACGCGAGGATGAGCACCGCCTGTTTCTTGTCGACGTTGGTGGTGAGGCGTTTGATCTCCGAGAACGGATGGCCATGCTTGGTGAGCGTGACCGGCTGGTGCTGCCCGCTCCACTTGCCGAGATGCTTTTTTACTTCGGCGATCACTTGGGCGGGTTTGATGTCGCCGAAGATAGAGAGGACACAGTTTTTCGGCACCACGACCTTCCGATGGAGGTCCCGAAGATCCTTGGCCGTGAGAGCGGAAACCGTCTTCTCAGTCCCGCGCGCCTGAAGTCCGTAACCCGCCTGACCGAACATGGCCTCCCGAGCCTGAGTGTCGGCCAAGCTGAGGAGTTGATCTTTTTGAGCTCGGATCTCGGCCAGCTGAATCTGGCGCTCTCGCTCCAAGCCGTTGGCGGGAAAGGAAGGATGCAGCAGCACGTCCTGGAGCAAATCCAGCGCCGTCGTGAAGTCCTCGCTCATGACCTCGGTGCTCACGCCGAGACTGTTGTTTCCACCGTAGCTTCCAATGCTGCCGCCGACGGACTCGATCTCATTGGCGATGGCCTGGGCGGATCGCCGGCGAGTTCCCTGAAGCAGCATCTTGGAAAGGATCTGGGTGATACCGCTGTTCTGGGTCGATTCGGTCAGCACGCCGCCTTGCAGCACTGCGCGGATCTCCACGAAGGGAAGCCGGTGATCTTCTTTGAGCAGCAGTCGCAGCCCGTTGGGCAGTTCGATTTTTTGAATCGCCTGCTCATTGTGGCTTTCGGAGATGGCCGTCCTGGCTGGCACGGTGCCTTGCGGCATCAGTCCGAAGAACGTGCGGTTCTCCTCGGTGAGGTAGAGTCGAGCCACCCGGGTCAGATCGGCTGGCTTCAGCTTTTTGACCTTGGAGAGGTAGCGGCTTGAGAAACTGAGATCGTGGGCCGCGAGCCAGCTGCTGCCCAAGTCTTGCGCCTGGCCTTGCATGGTCTTCCGGGTTGAAAGCGTTCCGGAGACAAATTGCTTCACCGCCTTGGCCAGCTCAGCGGCGGAGACCGGCTTCTGCTTCATCAAGTCGATCTGATCCAGGATCGCGCTCCGCGCGGCGCTGAATTTGTCGGGGTCCACCACGGCGCTGACGCCGAAGAGGCCGGGGTTGCCCGGGTTATAGGTCCAAGATTCGACGGCGTTCACCAGTCCCTGCCGTTCGCGAATCTGCTGGTAAAGTCGGGAGCTGCGCCCGCTTCCCAGGAGAGTCGTCAAAACGTCGAGAGCTGGAATGTCGTCATGACGAAGATCCGGGATATGCCAGCTGTAGTGGAAATGCCCCAGTTCAATGGATGCCTCCTCGATGACCTCGCGTGGTGCGGTTTGCTTGGGTTCGGTCGAGTAGGGAACCGAGGGAACAGGCCGCGCTGGTGTCTTGCTGAACGCGTCGCGGATCTGCTTCTCCACGGCCTTGGGGTCCATGTCTCCCACCACGACGAAGAAGAGATTGTTCGGCGCGTACTTCTCCCGATAGTAGCCGACGATGTCCTCGCGCTTGAGCGTGTTGAACAGGTCCAGGTGGCCGATGATGGGGAATCGGTAAGGGCTCCGGGTGTAGGCCACTTCGAACAGGCGTCGCGCGGATCGATGTCCGGGGTCGTCGTGCCCCATGTCCATTTCCCGGCGAATGACATCCAGCTCCTTCGTTAACTCCTCCTCGGGTATGCTAGCGTTCTGAACGATGTCGCACAGCACATCGATCGCCACCGTGGCCCCGGTGTTGGGCACGTTGATCCAGTACACGGTCCGATCAAAGGAGGTGTAGGCGTTCATGTACCCGCCGGCTTCCTGAACCTCCTGATCGATCCGGCCTGACGGACGCGAACTCGTTCCCTTGAAGAGCATGTGCTCGAGCACGTGAGACATTCCGGCACCGAGCAAGCGCCCTTCGTCGATGCTCCCGGCCTTGCACCAAGCCTGAACCGAAACCACGGGCGCGCTGTGATCCTCGCGTAGGATCAGCGTCAAGCCGTTCTCCAGCGTCACACATTGGACATGAGGAGGCAGCGGGTGTGAGTTTTCTTCGGGGCGCTTGGGTTTAGAGGCGGATGGAGCGATGCGGCGGGCAATTTTCAAAGGCATGCGATTCACAGAAGGAGTCAGACTTCCGAGGACTCCGTCACGGGTTGGGGTCGGGGTTGTTTAGGTTGGAACGGCTTTCGAAAGGCATCATCGAAGTCATATCCATCCTGAAAGTCAGCCCGACTGTCTTTCTCTGTTTTGGAAAGCAAGCCGTGTTCCACGAGATTGAACACCAGCTCACCAAAGTCTTCGCAGCGGCGGACGCCCCATTCTTCGAGCACAGTGACGGTCATGGGTCCGAACTGGAGCAGCGCGAACTCGCGAATGCCTTGAAGCAGTTCCTGTCCTGAGACATGCCGGGCCTCATTCTTATTCGTTTTGCTGGCGCTCTTTTGAGTGTGGTCCAAGGCCTCACGCAGGAAGACGTATGCTTCCCGTTGATAACGAGGATCTTTCTTGATTATTCCGTTCAAAATATCTTCAAAACTCGGCGTTTGCATACAACTTTAGGAACCCTTGACCGTGGGCGGGGGCGCGGGATGCGAAAGCCGCCACGCCTGAACGGCCCAGCCGGTTAACAGCAGTCCGACTACCACGGAGATCACTGTTCTTTGTTGCTGGGTTAGATAGCGCATCATGATACGGACAAGGAAACTGTAGCCGACCCTTCACTCCACCGCAATGTTCACCAGCTTTTGAGGCACGACCACCACCCGGCGGATGACTTTGCCCTGCAGAAAGGGGACGACCTTTTCCGCCGACAAGGCAGCTTTTTCCAAGGCTGCCGGCGATACATCCCCCGAAACCATCAGCGTGTCCCTTAACTTGCCGTTGATCTGGATTGAAATCTCCAAAGCTGTTTCAGTCAAGCACTTGGAATCCAAGGTTGGCCAATCTCCGCTCCGAGCTGGGACGGGCTCGTAGGGGGCTCGGCCAGTTGCGTGCAATCTGCACTTGGCGGTGAGTTCCTGCGCAAGAATGGGGGCGAACGGTTGCAGAACCAGCAGGAAGTCGGTGAGCAGTGCCCGTGGCCGCTTGGGCCAAAGCGTGGCTTGATTAACGAATTCGATGAGAGCTGCGACGGCAATGTGGGGGCGCTGTTGGGCAATCCCCTGTTCGACCCGTTGCAGACAGGAGTGCCAGACGCGATGCATCGATAGGGACGGCAGATCTGGTCCTAATGCCAAGGAGAGGCCGATTCCTTCGAGCGCGACGACGGACTGAGTTGGATCCAGGGTGCAGGCTTGCTGAAACTCCACTGTGTCGGCTTCGTCGACATAGAGGCGCCACACGCGGCCCAGAAAGCGGGCCGCGGCCGTCAGTTCCTCAGAGCTTGGTCGATCCCCGGTAAGTTCACCCGGTCGCGAAAGCAGGGCTACTCGGCATGCGTCCCGGCCGAATTCGGCGGGGTGTGGGATCCAGCGATCGCCACCTTCCAAAGCGCCGGGGAAACCGCACCGAAGCGTTCGCTTGGTGAGGCATTCAACCCAGGCGATGCGGAGGGAGGTTGAGCCGACCTGTCCGAGTTCGGCCGTTGCCTCCAGGGGGGCGCCATCCCATATCCTCATCCATTTGGCCTCGAGGGCGGCGAACGGGTAAGGGGGGCGTTTCGACATGAATCGTCCGTGGGTGGAGACGTCGGCTGGCTCCGGTCATTAGAGAATCACCCGCCGTTGGGCGGGTGATTCACGTGAAGCGTGAGGTGGGAATGGAGTCTTTACTTACTTCTTGGCCGCCGCGTAATGAGCACTGACTGCTGTCCAATTCACGACATTCCACCAGGCCTTGAGATAGTCCGGACGCTTGTTCTGATACTTGAGGTAGTAGGCATGTTCCCAGACATCGCAGCCCAGGATGGGTTTGCCTTCGCAGCCCGCGATTGCCTTACCCATCAACGGGTTGTCTTGGTTTGGAGTCGATACGATCTCCAACTTGCCCGCGTTCACCACCAGCCAGACCCAGCCGCTGCCAAATCGACCTAGGCCCGCCGCTTCGAACTTCTCTTTGAAGGCTTCAAAGCTGCCGAACGTGGACTGAATATCCTGCGCCAGCGCTCCGGTGGGAGCTCCGCCGGCTTGGGGAGCCATCAAGTTCCAAAAGAACGTGTGATTCCAGTGGCCGCCCCCATTGTTGCGAACAGGTCCGCGGATCGCATCGGGAACCGAAGCGAGGTCGGCGATCAGGGCGTCGATTGATTTCGCTTCCAAGGCCGCATTGCCCGCCAGGGCTTTGTTTAGATTCGTGACGTAGGCGTTATGATGCTTGCCATGGTGGATTTCCATGGTGGCTGCATCGATGGTGGGTTCCAGGGCTTCCTTGGCGTAAGGAAGCGGAGCGAGTTCGTAGGCCATAAGATGTTCGGTTATTGTTTAATCGGTACCAAATAAAGCAATGCCCGATAAGTTGCCGTGTTTGAGCGTTTACGCAAGATAGATCCTCTTGACCCGCGACCAGCCCGACTCCGAGTCGGGCTGGTCGCGGGTCAAGGAAGCTCCGGCTACCGGAGCCTCGGAGGTGCCCTCTTGGTCTGGGAATTGCCACGGTCTTTCCATGAACCGAGCCTCGTTACCTCGGCTCCTACAGGGCTCGGAAGGAGGGCCGAGACAACCTCCAAGGAAGAGTGTTGCCCACGGAACACACGGAGTCGGAGGTAGTCCGGCAGAAGAATAACTTCAGTCGGCTCGGCCTCCGCGGTCTCTCCTCAGATCCGTGTGGTCCGCGTGGTCCGCGGGCAACATGTCCCCGCTCACCAGGTTCATGGCCTCGATTCACGTCCGGTGTTCGGAGGTGTTCCCTCTCCAGAAACAGAATATGGAAGTTCTTGAGGTCCAGTCTCCCCGCACGGAGGGCCTCCTCGCAGCGAACACCCCGACTCGGAGTCGGGGTGTTCGCTGCTAGCGCTTGCAATCGCTCCGGCTCGCCGTATTGTTTGCGCCAATCTGACGCTATTGGGAAGAAGGATGATCGGTAGTAACGACAGTCGGCGGATGGTGTGGGTCCGTGGTCATGGAAGACTCCTTTGGGAGGGTTCTCGATGACCCGGTCCTTTGCGTTTACGACCCAAGGAAAGCTGCACCTCAAGGATATCGATACCTTTCTGATGCCGACCTTGCTGGCCGACACGAATTTGTTTTTATGGGTCGACTTGGAGAATCCGAGTGTTGAGGAAGCCAAGCGGGTCTTGGACGAGGTTTTCCATTTCCATCCGCTGTCGGTGGAGGATTGCGTGGCGGTGAGTCCATCGCCGAAGGTAGAGGAGTATCAGCCGAAGGAGGAGGACAAGTTCGCGCCCTATCTGTTCATGGTCATCCACGCGGTTGACTACAGCCGCAAGGACGGCGTGTTTGCGACGAGCGAGCTGAACTTCTTCCTCGGGAAGAATTTCCTAGTGACTTATCACACGGTTCCGCTGCGGAGCGTTCAGACGACCGAGGAACGATGTTTGAAGAGCAACATTCACATCGCGCGTGCGCCGGATCGGGTCGCGCACACGTTGTTGGATGGCATCGTGGAAAACTACAAGCCGGCCTTGGAGGAGTTGTCGTTGGAAATTGCGGAACTGGAGCAGGAGGTCCTGCAAAAGCATAGCCAACACACCCTCAACCGGATTATTGAGATCAAGAAAGAGGTGTTACATCTGCGCCAGATCATCGGTCCTCAGCGTGAGGTCCTGGCCCGTTTTGCCCGAGGGGAATTCAAAATCATCCGAGCCCATTTGGTGCCGTATTATCGCGACGTTTACGACGCGCTGTTTCATATCGGCGAGATGGCCCAGAATTACACGGACTCGTTGACCGGCATTCTCCAGGTGTATCTCAACATCTCCTCCAATCAAACCGGGGAGGTGGTGAAGCTGCTTACCTTGATCACGGTCATCACCACCCCCTTGATGGTGGTCGGCACCTGGTATGGCATGAATTTCAAGGGGATGCCGGAGCTTGAGTCGACGCACGGTTACAGCACGGCGATCACCATCACGCTGGTCTCCACGCTCGCCACCTACCTGTACTTCAAGAAGAAGCGTTGGATCTGACCCTCCTGGTCGCACTGCTGTCATGCCCGCCGCGAAATCCAGTTTTTTCGACAAGGTATTGGGTCGTCTCGGACGCCTGGATGACAAAGTGTTGCGTTCGGTGGTCGGGCGCCTGGCGCAGGAGCGGAGCTTTCTCCAGACCTTGTTCCACACGATCGAGGATGGTGTCGTGGTGGTGAATACCACGGGAAAGATCGTGTTTTTTAACGAGGCAGTCACTCGGCTGCTCGGGTTCGACCGGGAAAAGTCGGAGGGACAACCCATCAACCAGTTCCTGCCCGAGCTGGACTGGCAGCATCTGCTCAAGATGGATCTGGAGGGCGGGGCCAAGGTTCAGCGTCACGAGCTTGAGGTTTCCTTTCCGCGGCCCCGGTTTCTCAGCCTTTACGTCTCTCCGCTCGATGGCGCGGCGGCGGGTAGCAGTGGACTGGTCCTTATTCTGCATGACGTCACCGAAGCCCGCAAACAGACCTTCGAGGCGATTGAGTCGGAACGGGTCAAAGCGCTGACCTTGTTGGCGGCCAGCGTGGCCCATGAGATTGGGAACCCGCTCAACGCCTTGAGCATTCACCTTCAATTGATGGAGCGTGAGCTGCACAAGCTTCGTGAAATGGCAGATGCGGCTGGATCCCGCTCCTCGGTAACTTCGGGCCAGCGATCGTCGCAGATGGAGGTCATCGACCGGCTAAGCCAGTACCTCAATGTCGCTCAGGGCGAGATCACTCGGCTTGACTATATCGTCACCCAGTTTTTGCAAGCCCTTCGACCGGTGAAGCCGCAACTTCGGCTCACGCAGTTGAACGAGGTGGTTCGTGATGCGGTGGCCTTGCTCCGTCCGGAAATCACCAATCGTGGCATCTGCTTGGTGGAAAAGCTCTCGAGCCGGGCTCCAACCATTCCCATCGACCCCGGACAGATCAAGCAGGTGCTGGTCAATCTCATCAAGAACGCGATGCAGGCGATGACCAAGGGAGGCGTGCTCACCTTGCGCACTTCGACCGCGACGGAAGGGGTTCTGCTTTCGGTTGAGGACACCGGGGGCGGGATTCCCACCGAGCAGTTAAATCGAATTTTCGAGCCGTTTTACACTACCAAGAAAAAGGGCAGCGGGCTGGGGCTGATGATCGTTCAGCGGATCGTAAGCGACCATGATGGACGCATCGAGCTGGAGAGTCATGTGGGGAAGGGAACCTCCTTCCGAATCTGGCTCCCACTGCACGAACGGCCTCCTCGTCTCCTGGAGGCACCCAAATGAGTTTGACCACCGAAACGAAGCCGATGTTGTTGATCGTGGATGACGAAAAGCCCACGCGGGACGGTTTGCGGGCGGCGTTGGAGGACAAATACGACGTCTATGTGGCCGAGGATGCGGCCACCGCGATGGATCTGTTGGAAAAGGATCATTTTCAAGTGGTTCTGACCGATTTTCGCCTTCCGAACGAGGATGGCATGCATCTCATTGCCCGAGCCAAGGCGCTGAACAAGCCGCCCATTTGCATTCTCATGACCGCCTACGGCTCGGAGGATCTGGCTGTTCAGGCGATGAAGAGCGGTGCGGATGACTACATTCCCAAGGGTCGTCTGCGAATCGAGGAACTGGAGATGCGCATTGCGCGCGCGCTTCGGCAACAGCATCTGGAGGTGGAGAACGTCCAACTCCGCCAGACCGTGGATTCGCGGTACGGGATGACGAACCTCATTGGCGACTCCCGGCCGATGAAGCTCGTGCTCGAAACCGTTCAACAGATCGCCTCGAGCAAGACCACGGTGCTTATCCTCGGCGAAAGCGGCACCGGCAAGGAGTTGATTGCGAAGGCGATTCATCGGTTAAGCACCCGCAAAAACCACCCTTTGATCACCGTTCATTGTGCGGCCTTGCCGGCGACACTGCTGGAGAGCGAGCTGTTTGGGCACGAAAAAGGGGCGTTTACCGGGGCTCACGAACGGCGCATCGGCCGTTTTGAACAAGCCCAGGGCGGAACGGTCTTTTTGGATGAGATTGGTGAGATCGACGCGAACATCCAGGTGAAGCTGCTTCGTTTCCTGGGGGAACGGACGTTCGAGCGCGTGGGTTCGAACAAGACCATTACGGCGGATGTGCGCATCTTGGCGGCGACGAACAAGGATCTCGCGGCTCTGGTCCGCAGCGGTGGATTTCGGGAAGATCTCTACTATCGGCTCAATATTGTGCCCATCAAACTCCCTCCATTGAGGGATCGGAAGGAAGATATCCCGGCGATGGCGCACGCTTTTCTTAAAGAATTTGCGCAGGAGAACGATAAGCCCGTAGTGGATTTTACTGTGGACGCCATGGAAGCGCTGTTAAAATACTCCTGGCCGGGGAATGTGCGAGAGCTACGGGCCGCGATTGAGCGGGCGGTTTTGCTGTGCCGTACCGATCGGGTTTCGTATCAGGAGCTTCCCGAGTCGATACGGCTGTTGGAACCACCCACGAGCGCCCCCGCTCAGGCGTTGGCCTCGACCCCTGGGAGTCTGACCTTGAAGGATGCGGAGAAGCAGTTGATCGTGCGGGCTTTGAAAGAGGCGGGTGGCAATCGCACTCAGGCTGCGGTGAAGCTCGGAATGAGCCGTCGCACGCTGCACCGCAAGCTCCATACGTATCAGTTGGAAGATCTGTAATTTATGTCGTTTAGACTTCAGGAATTCATTCATAGCGTCGAAGAGGGCGCAGGGAAAAAGATTCTGAGTGGGATCGTGGCGGTGGTGGTCATGGCGGCCATGATGACGCTGTTCGATACGCTTTGGTTTCGGAATATGACCACCCCGGAAGGGATGGAAGCAGCTCAGTTGGCGCGCAATATCGCGGAAGGAAACGGGTACACCACCGGCATGATTCGGCCGCTGGCAGTCCGATTGATCCAACAAAAGCAAGGGCAGACGGGTGCGGTGATCAAAGAAGCCCTGCCGGACTTGCAGAACCCTCCGCTCTATCCGGTGCTCCTGGCCGGGTGGCTCAAGATCATGCCGTTTCGCTATGTGATCCCGTCCGGGCAGAATTTTGACTACCACCGCCCTGACTTTTGGATCGCGATCTTTAATCAGCTTCTCCTCGTGGTGGCCGCATTCTTGGTGCACCGATTGGCTTCTCAATTGTTCGACTCCACCGCCGGTTGGATGAGCTTGGGAATTTTAGCGACCACCTGGCTCTATTGGCAGTTTACGTTCACGGGGCATTCCACACTGCTGTTGGTGGTTTTGTTTCTTCTGCTGGTGTTCAGCCTGTTTAAAGCCGATGAGGCCGCCAGCGCTGCGACGCCCTCCGCCGGGCGCATCGCCACGTGGGCGGTCCTGGCTGGAATTTTTCTCGGGCTGGGTGGGCTCACCCGCTATTCGTTCCTCTGGCTGATCTTTCCGGTGCTCGCGTTCTTCATGCTCCTGATGCGGCCGTTCCGGGTTCTGCCGGGGCTTTTGGCCCTCGTGGCGTGCTTGGTCGTGTTCAGCCCCTGGATGTTTCGCAATCTCCAGGTCAGTGGCGCCCCTTTCGGTACGGCAGGATTTGCCATCTATGAGGAAACGGAATCCTTCCCGGCCGACGAAGTTCAGCGCGCGCTTCATCCGAATTTCCAGACCTTTGATTATCATGAAGTTCGTCGGAAGTTCTTTTATGGCATTCGTGAGGTCATTTCCGACGATCTCCCACGCTTGGGCGGCAACTGGTTGGGGGTGCTTTCCTTGGTGGGGCTCCTGATTCCTTTTCGGCGGCCGACCCTGAACCGCTTACGTTGGTTTTTGGTGCTGTCCCTCTTTTTCCTGATGATCGCCCAGGCAGGGGGAAAGACGATTTTTTCCAAAGAGAACCCTGGTATCACCTCGGAGAACCTCCTGGCGATCGCAGCCCCGCTGGCGTTTATCTTTGGGGTGGGGCTGGTGCTGAGCTTGGTGGACCAGCTGCGCCTGTCCCATCCCCTGCTCAACTACCTGACCTTGGTGGGCGTGGTTCTGGTCTGTGCCGCTCCGATGTTGCTGGCCATAGTGCCTCCTCGTCCCTACGCCACCAAAATCGTATATCCTCCTTATTATCCACCATTTTTTCAACGGATCGGCCGATTGAATGAGCAGGGGACTGCCACCTTGTGGGCCAAGGAGTTGATCATGTCGGATGTCCCTGAAGCGATTGTCTGGTATTCTCGGTGTCCGGCGGCGTTGCTGACGCTTCATTATCAGAACGACCCGGGGGACAAGGTGAAGGACGATTTCTTCGAGTTTAGTGACTATCGCAAGACCGTTCGGGCTTTGTACCTGACCTCGCGCACTATGAAAGCTCTGCCCGTGAAGAGCGTGGCTCTGACTGGCAAAGATGTCCGTACGAGCTGGGAAAATTTTGTAGGGTTGGTCCTGAAGGAGGGTAAACCTCCGGAAAATTTCCCCCTGCAGAACTGGGTCAATGAGAATATCTGGCCGGAGCAGTTTTATGCCGAGATTGCCCCGGCCAAGTGAGCTATTTTGAACCAGAACACCGTGACTTTTGAACAAATGACGATTTTGGCTTTCTATTTGACAGTGGCAGAAACACTTCGGTAGAAGCCGTTGGCATCATTCCTGATATGTCAGGACTGTTGTCGTGTTGCTCGGCAAAAACGGACTGCCGATAGGGGTCCAAATGGAACAGAAAAACTATGAAGAAAATCATCACGTCTGCCGGATTGGTTGCGTTGAGCGCTACAGGGATGCAGGGCGCTTACGCACCGGGTTTGAACAAGATGGAGTCATCCAAGCTGATGACCTATTCCGCCTCACTCCGCGGATTCTATGACGACAACGTCACCACTGCCACCGGCAGCTCGACGGCTCCGAAGATCGACAGTTTCGGTTTCGATTTTCGCCCCTCGGCCTCGCTGAACCTGACGTCACTCCAGCAGACGTACATCGGAGCGACCTACACCTACGGGATGCGCTACTATGCGGATCGCGATCCGAGTGCCGATCATTCGCATGAGTTCGACTTGAAGACCGAGCACGCTTTCAACGAGCGCTACAAGATGACGTTCAACGACTCGTTCGTCTATGCTCAGGAACCTGAGGTCGTGGGTGATATCGGCGTTGTGCGGCGCTTGGCCCGCTCGGACAACAGTGCTTATCGCAATGTGGCCAGCCTCGGCTTTACTGCACAGCTGACTGAGGTCATCGGCGCACGGCTTGGATATGAGAACACCTGGCTGGCTTATTTAGATGAAGGAGCCGGCAGCCGTTCGGCCCAGCTGGATCGTATGGACCATGCCATCCGCCTGGAAGGCACCTGGCAGGTGCAGCCCAAGCTTCTGGCGCGTTCCGGCTATCGCCTGACCATTACGGATTACCAGGGCAGCGACGACATCGATCTGGTAACTCCCGGAATTCAGCAGGGTGATACTCGAAATGAGAACCGTCACACCTTCTTCGTTGGTGGAGACTACTCCTTCAACAGCCGCCTGCGTGCGAGCCTTGAAGGTGGTGCGCAGATCGCCGAGTTCAAACGCGCCGACCTGAGCTCCGACGTCTCCCCGTATGTCAGCCTGAGCAGCACTTATCTCTATCAGGAGGATTGCTATGCCCAGTTGGGACTGACGGTGGATCGATCGGCCACCGATATCGTCTCGTCAGCTGACGTGCAAACGATGAGCCCCTATTTCTCCATCAACCACAAGATCACGCCGCGCATCAACGCGGGCGGGCTTTTGCGATACAACCAGTTCAAGTATCACGCTCCGGGAGCTGCGGTCGATGGCGGGACGGAGAATTTCATCACCGCTCAGCTTAATGTCGATTACAAGATTTCTCAGTATTTCACTGCAACCGCGACCTATAACTTTGATGATCTCGGCGGTGATACACAGTTTGCTGATCGCTCGTTCACTCGTAACCGGGTATTCCTCGGTGTGAGAGCGACCTACTAGGCATTTTTTGCCCCTGAAGTAACCTCGGTGGATTTATGAGAAACTGGGTGTTAGGGTCACCCTAGTCTCGTTTGATTGAAGTATGGAAAACCAAAAGACATTCGATGCGCCAGAGTCCAACCTTCACTTTTTGGACTATTGGCGGATCATTCGCATCCGAAAAACGGTCATCCTGGCGGTATTCCTGCTAGTTTCGATCACCACCACCTTGGTTACTTTCATTCTGCCTCCGCAGTATGAGAGCGTCGTGCGCATCCGCGTCGAGAAGGAGGCGCCCGACGTTTCTACGCTGAATTACAGCATGCAGTCCTCGGGGTATGATCCTTACTGGATTCAGACGGAGTTTGAGGTTCTGAAGTCCAAGTCGATCCTCTACCCCGTGATCACCAATCGGAATCTCAACAAGCGATGGGCGGAGCGCCAAAAGGTGGACCAGGAGTTGCCGACGGAGGTTACCTACGCCTTGCTCAAGCGCCAAATTGATGTCGAACAGTACCGCAACACCAGTATCATTGAGATTCGTGTGGAGGACCAGGACAAGGGCGAGGCGGCGGACATCGCGAACGCGGTGGCCAGCGTCTATACCGCGAGCCGAATTCGAAACCTGACCGAGACTTCCCAGCGCGGCATCGAGAAGCTGGAGATTGAGGCGGACAAGCTGACCAAGGAAATCGAGGCGAAGACCAAGAAGGTTTCCGACCTGAAGATAGAGCTCAAGATTCCCGATTCGGACGAGCGCGGATTCTGGAGCACCACCGTTCCTGAGCCCGAGATCCTCCGGATTCTGGAAAGTCGACGCATTGAGGCGCAGGCGGAGTTTCAGCAGCATCTCACCCTGTATGCCAGTTTGACCAATCTCACCCGGGCTGAGTTCAAGACCGCGGTACTTACCGCCTCGCCGGATCCGCATCTTCAAAGCCTTCTCGAGCGTCAGGCTGATGCGGAGCAGAAGTTGGCGGATCTGATCGAAACCTTCTCCGGGGAGCATCCCGACGTCATTCGTATGAAGGGTGTGCTCGCCCGCATGAACGACCAAGTCAACGAACGCCTGGAAGGCATCATTGAGGGCTTGCGCGTCAGGACTGCCGCCGCTCAAGCCAAGTATGAGAGCTACGTTCAGGAGGTTGAATCCACCAAGAAGACCGACATCGAAACTGCGATCCGCCGGGCTCCTTACTTTGCTGAAAAGCGGGATCTGGAGAAGCTGAAGGAATTCCGTGAGACGATGATGAAGAAGATCACCAGCGAGAAGGTGGACGCCAAGATCGACCGCGTTGGCATCGTTTCAGTAGTGGATCACGCTCAGCCGGCCTTTCGGGCGAGCCGTCCCAACAAACCTTTGAACATCGCTCTGGGCGTGGTGTTCGGCATCATCCTGGGTGTCGGCCTGGCGTTCTTCATCGAGTATCTTGACACCAGCGTCAAAACCATCGACGACGTGGAGCGGGCGCTGCAGGCTCCTGTCCTGGGCGTCATCCCGCAGAACGTGGGTTCGCTTTTGGAAGAAGGGCCGGACAGCCCGCATGCGGAAGCCTATCGGGTGCTGCGCACGAATGTTCTCTTCTCCCGCAAGGAAGCCAAGTCCAGCACATTGACCGTGCTGAGCGGTGGTGCCGGTGAAGGAAAGTCCACGACGCTGTTCAACCTGGCCACGATCTTTGCGCAAAACGGCGCGCGCGTATTGGTGGTTGATTCCGATCTACGCCGCCCGAGCATTCACAAACTGCTGAAGCTCGCCAACTCCCCGGGGCTGACCAACTACCTGCTGAAGCAGAATACTTTGGAGGAAGTGATTCAGACGACGGGCTGCCCGACTCTGGACTTCATGCCCAGCGGCAAGCTGCCCAGCAGTTCGATGGGCATCATCAGCTCGATGGCGATGAAGGAACTGATTCGCGAGCTTAAGCTGCGTTACGATTTCGTCTTCTTCGACTCTCCGCCGATCATGGGTGTGAGCGATGCCTCGATTCTCGCCAGCGAGGTCGACATGGTCTTGCAAGTCATCCAATACCGCCGCTATCCGCAGCCGATGACCATCCGCGCCAAGCAGATGATCGAGAAGGTGGGTGGCAACCTCCTGGGAATCGTCCTCAACAACATCAACATGAGCCAGGACGAGAACTACTACTACTACAGCGGCTACTACTACGACTATTACTCGAAGTCCGAGGATGCCGTGGCGAAGCCGGGTGCTTTGGCCTCTTCGCAGAAGTCCGGTGGAGGTTCATCGGATGACGATGGTGGCGAGGTGAAGACCAAGTATTGAAGCGGCTTGGCCAGGGCGATGCCGGTGCGAAGCTTTCAGGCTTCGGCCGGCCGGGTAGATAGCGGTGAATTGAAGAAGGTTGAACGACAAGGGATTTTTGGACATGAAAGTTTTTCAAAAAATTTGGATCGGTCTGGCGATGGTGGGTCTGTTGTTAAGCGGTTGCGCGACCAGTTCCTCGACCTCCTCGTCGACGAACGGTGCCTCCGGCCAGCCGCCGCACGCTCCCGCCGAGGCCGGGTTGGTGGAGTTGATTCGTCCCGGGGACCTGCTCACCGTGACGTTCTCAGACCTGCCTCCTCCTGGACTCGCGGATTTCAAGGACCGCGTCAAGGATGACGGTTCGATCATGCTGCACCTGGGTGTTAAGATTCAGGCGGCCGGCAAGACTGCCGGTCAACTGCAGCAGACCATCGAAGCTTCCTATGTGCCGAGGTACTTCCGGCGTGTGACCATCTCGGTCAAGAACGAGGAGCGTTTCTTCTTCGTGGGCGGCGAGGTTCGCTCTCCCAATCGGCAGTTCTACGCCAGTGGTATCACGGTGCTGCAGGCGATTGACTCGGCCGGCGGCTTCACCGAGTTTGCCTATAAGAAAAAGGTAACCCTGCGTCGCGTGAATGGTCAGCAGTACATTATCAACTGCGTAAAGGCCCTTCAGGATCACACCCTCGACCTGCCCGTCTATCCGGGAGATTCGATTAACGTTCCGAAGCGTGCCTGGTAGCAGGATTCGCGAGTGCTTAACTTCAAGATTCTTTCGGGAAATGCGGCGGGTCGAGTCATCTCAGCCCGCCGATTTCCTTTTTCCATCGGACGATCTCAGAAAGCCGATCTCGTCAGCTCGGACCCCGGGGTTTGGGAGGATCATGCTCGCCTCACTCTGGACCCGAAGGACGGATTTCAAATTCTGGCACAGCGCGATGCCTCGGTTTTGATCAACGGCACTCCCGTTGCCTCGGCCCGGATCCGCAACGGAGATTCGATTCGCTGTGGCGGCCTGGAGTTTACCTGTTGGATCAGCGCCCCTAAGCAGAAACGCCTGGGGCTTATGGAAGGAGTAACGTGGGCGCTGATCGCTGCGGTCTGGATCGGTCAAGCCATCTGGCTCTACCGGCTGGTCATCGCCGAGTTGTGAGTCCAGCAGCAAAGACCCCGACTCGGAGTCGGGGTCTTTGCTGCTGGAAGGCACTGCGTGCCGGAGGGTAGACGACTCATACACCTCCCAAAAACGGACGTGAACCTTATGAACGCCGTCGTCCCGCTCCGCCCGCGTCAGTGCGTCTCCGCACCTCCGCGTTTCATCCTTCCTGCTAGCGAATACCCCGACTCCGAGTCGGGGTGGCCACAAGTCCGACTGCGTGCTAATGTCGGAAATGGCGGAACCCGGTGAACACCATCGCGACGTTATGCGCATCGGCTGCCGCAATAACCTCCGCATCCCGCACGGATCCGCCGGGCTGAATGGCTGCGGTCGCGCCCGCTTTGGCCGCGGCGATCAGGCCGTCGGGGAAGGGGAAAAAGGCATCGCTGCAAATCACGCTGCCCGCCAGACCTAGACCCGCCTCGCCGGCTTTCCACACTGCGATCCGGCTGGAGTCCACCCGGCTCATTTGTCCAGCCCCGATCCCCAGAGTCCGGTCGGAACCCGCGTAGACGATCGCGTTGGATTTGACGTGTTTTACGATCCGCCATCCGAAGAGCATCGCCTGGAACTCGGCCTCAGTCGGCGCCCGGCGTGTCACTACCTTGAGACTGTTGCGATCGACCTTTTGGATGTCGCGTTGTTGCCAGAGCAAGGAGCCGGCCCCCACGCTCCGAATGTCGACGGCGGAGTCCTGCAATGGGCTCTTCAGGACCTTGAGTAGTCGCAGATTCTTCTTCTTCTGCAGCACCGCCAGCGCTTCGGGCGTGAACGATGGCGCCACAATGACCTCGCTGAAGATCTCGCTGATGGCTTCGGCGCAGGCCTCGTCGAGCGGGGTGTTCGTGGCGATAATGCCGCCGAACGGTGCCTGCTTGTCGGTCGCATAAGCTTTGTCCCAGGCCTCCTTGAGCGTGGCACCTTGGCCGACGCCGCATGGGTTGGTGTGCTTGAGAATGCTCACCGTTGGAATCTCGTTTCCGAATTCCTCGATCAGCGCGGCGGCGGCCGTCAGATCCAAAATGTTGTTGTAGGAAAGCTCCTTGCCATGCAGTTGTTCGAAGAACTCACTGAAGCGACCATACAGCGCGGCTTTTTGATGGGGGTTTTCGCCGTAGCGGAGCGTTTGGACCCGCGGCAGCTGCAGGCTCAGGGCGGCTGGGGCTTCGCCGGCAGATTCCAGCTGGAAGGCGGCGGCGAGATGGCTCGCGATGGCGGCATCGTACGCCGCGGTGCGGGCGTAGACCTTGGCCGCCAGCGCGCGACGCAGACTCAGCGTGGTCTCGCCTGAAGCTTGAACCTCCGCGCCCACCCGGTCGTAGTCCGATGGATCCACGATCACCGTGACGCTTTCATGATTCTTGGCGGCGCTGCGCAGCATGGAAGGTCCTCCGATATCGATGTTCTCGATGGCCTCATGCAGGGCGACTCCCGGCTTGGCGACCGTTTTCTCGAAGGGGTAGAGATTGACGACAACCAGATCGATCGGGGGGATATCGTGGCGCTTTGCCGTTTCCTCATGAACGGCGTTGCCGCGCAGGTACAGCAAACCGCCATGGACCTTGGGATGGAGCGTCTTGACCCGCCCGTCCAACATCTCCGGAAATCCGGTGTGGTCGCTCAAGTCCTTGACCGTCAGGCCCGCAGACCGTAAAGCCTGCGCCGTTCCTCCGGTGGAGATCAACTCGACCCCGGCCTGGGCCAGGGTTTGGGCAAACGGAACCAGACCCGTTTTATCGGAGACGGAGAGCAGGGCGCGTGTGATTTTCGGCATATGCGGGCAGTAAAATCTCGAGCCGGACCTGCAACGTCAATCCGAATCCGGCGTCCGGCTCCTGGAGGGCCTGAAGGGAAGGCTTGGGTTCATTTCAAGGAAGAGTTTGGCCCACGGAATACGCGGAGCACACGGAGTCGGATGGGATTCAAAAGAGTAGTAACGCCTCGATTCACGAAACGATCATCCCGCTATTGCCCGAAGGCTGGGGCACGCTATAGGTTTCTGGCGATGCACCGCTTGATTCTCACCTTGGGATTCCTCCTCCAAATCTGGGGTTTGGGGGCGGCGCCAGCTTCGGAGACGAAGCAGTCTCCCCCGTCAGACACGGGCGCACGGAAGGTCTATGTCATTCCGGTCCGTGAGGAAATTGGTACGGCCTTGGTCTTTTTGATCCGGCGTGGGGTAAAGCAGGCCATTGAGGACAAGGCCGAGTTGTTGGTTTTGGATATGGAGACGAACGGAGGCAGGGTCGACAAGACCGAGGAGATTATTCAGATTTTGAATCAGTTTCCGGGCAAAACAATGACCTACGTGAACCGGAAAGCCTTCTCGGCCGGTGCCTTCATCTCCTTTGCGACGCAGCAGATCTACATGGCGCCTGAGGCGGTCATCGGGGCTGCCGCTCCCATCATGGTGGGGGCGGGCGGTGGTGCCGAAAAGGTTTCTGAAGCAGCGGAGGCCAAGATGATCAGCGCCACCGCAGCTCTGGTGCGTGCCAGTGCGGAGAAGAATGGGCATAATGTGGACGTGGCGGAGGCCATGATCCGGAGAACCAAGGAGCTGGTGATCGAAGGCGAGGTGCTCAATCGGCAGGGAGAACTGCTCACGCTGACGAGTCGGGGGGCTGAGAAGCGGTACGGAGCGTCCTCCAAGCCCTTGTTGTCGGCCGGCACCTATCCTTCGCTGGCGGATTTGCTGATCGGCACCGGCTATGGTTCTGCAGAGCGAGTGATGGTGGAACCCACTGGATGGGAACAGGTGGGCTCCTTCCTCAGCAGCCAAATGGTCAGTTCCCTGCTGCTGGCAATCGGTGTGATCGGCGTTTACTTGGAGTTTAAGGCTCCCGGGTTCGGGCTCCCGGGCATCATCGGCGGCACGGCGTTTGCCCTGTATTTTCTGGGTGGCTACCTGGCGGGTCTGTCCGGGGCCAGTTGGGTGGTAATTTTCTTTCTCGGCTTGGCCTTGGTAGTCGTGGAGTTTTTCTTCTTTCCCGGCACCCTGGTGGTTGGGCTGCTGGGGGCGGGCATGATGGTTCTGGCGGTCGTGATGGCGGTGGTGGATGCCTATCCGCGGCCCGATGGGCTGCTGCCCGTCTTTCCTCAGGGGGATGTTCTGCTTCGCCCTCTGAATACGTTGCTGCTCGCCACGTTGGTCACCGTGATGGGCGTGCTGGCGCTGGCCCGCTTTCTGCCCCAGACGGCGCTGTACCGAGCGGCGGGCTCTCCGGTGGGCAGTGGGATGCAGACCGAGGAATTGCTGGCCCAGAGGAGGGCGCAGCTTCTGGGGCGGGAAGGTGTGACCCTGACTGCCTTGCGTCCCGGCGGGAAGGTTCTGCTCGGCGATGACCTTTGCGATGCTCTGAGCCGGGGGGAGATGATCGACAAGGGGGAGAGAATCAAGGTGGTGGGTTTCAGTGGCGTTGAGGTTACGGTGGAGCGGGTGGTATGAGCTTCCGCCTGACTGCCGCCTGGATCGAGCCGCAATTGGCGGGGCGTCTTCCATGGGCGCTGGTCGTTCTTGGCCTCCTGCTGCCTCTCGCGAGCCCGCTTCGGGCGGCGGTGGTGGCTCCCGGGGTGAAGCCCGTGCTGACGGTGGCTACCTACAACGTTCTTTATCGGAACACCAACCTGAACGTGTTGCTGGAGATGGTGCGTGGTTTGGACGCTGGGCTGGTGTGTCTGCAGGAGACCACCCCACGGATCGAGCAAAGGCTGCGGGCCGACTTGGCGACCCTCTACCCGCATCAGGTTTACCAGACCGCCAAGGGATCGGGTGGCTTCGGGGTGCTCTCGCGCTGGCCTCTGGAGGACGTTCGCTTCCTCCCGGCCGAGAACGGGATGCGGGGGGCCTTGCTCGCGCGGGTGACTCCCGCTGGGATGAAGGTGTCGATCGAGTTCGCCAATGTACATCTGCGGACCCCTCAGGTGGCGGGACTCGTTTCCCTGCCGGGTATTTTGGCGGGATTTCAAAAGGCCGGAGAAATACAGGATCGCGAGATCCGGCGAGTGCACGCCGCTTTTCAAGGGATGGGGCCCCGCCTGCTGATGGGGGATTTCAACAGCTTCTCCTTCGGTCCGGCCCAAGCCTTTCTGAAGGCTCAGGGCTGGACTGATAGTCTGGCGAGCGTCCACGAGAAGCCGGATGAAATGCCCACCTGGCGAGATCAGCGAGCCAGCATGGGGATGGGATTTCGGATCGATTATCTATTTCATACCTCCCAGTTTCGGACGATTTCTTCCCAGGTGATCTCGAAGGGTTCCTCCGATCATGATCCGGTCGTCAGTCAGCTCCAGTGGGTTGAGCCCAGACCGTAAACGGGGCGGGCATTTCTCAGTGGGCGATCGGAGCCCGAACCCGCAGGGTTCAGAGACATTAGCCAACAGCTGAGGTGAACCAATCAAGGTATTTTTTAGGTTAGGCCGCCATTTCTTGAGCGATCTGGCGAGCGCGTTTTGCGATGGGAGCTTTGCGTTGTTCGAGCTGTTTTAGATACAACTCATCATCGTAAGAGGT
>JAEUHE010000070.1 GCA_016793885.1 Verrucomicrobiales bacterium | reverse complement strand
CCTGGCGGCGTCGGTTGCCGTGGGCCTCTCGATCGGAGCGATGCATCAGCTAAAGTGCATCCATCCACCAGGAGGTGCCACGGCGTTTACTGCTGTCATGGGAGGGAGTGCGATCCGTCAACTTGGATTTCATTTTGTTATCTTCCCGGTGTTGGCCAATGCGGTGTTCATGGTCGCCATCGCCGTTCTCATTAACGGCTCATTCAAGTGGAGGCGGTATCCGTCGATTTTGAGCTACCCAGCTTCACCACCCCCTTCGCCGTCAGCCAAGGATGCGACCACGCCGACACATGAAGAAATCCTGGCAGCAGTCAAGTCGCTGGACTCCTTTGTGGACATCAGCGAGGAGGAGCTGATTCATTTGGTGGAGATCCTCAAGCGGCACGTCGGGAAAGTGGACAGTGATGGTTGCGGCTGATAAGCCATGTTGGACCTGTGAACGAGGCGTGCGGGCGGGGAAGTAGCTTTTAAGAATGAATCGAGCGGGAACTGGGCGTGGATCTTCCCTCCTTGACCTATCGTGCGTAAGTCGTTGGCGCTGCCTCAGGCGGCCTGCCGGACATACTGATGATGCTATGAGTCTTGCGAGAGGTGCGGAAGTCGCCGCTTACTAAGCAAAGCTCGTCGCCCTCGGCTTACCGTGACCAGGAAAGTTTAGCAACAAATCCACCGTCGAGGGCCACGCGAATCCGAAGTTGATCTCCCGAACTGACGCGGGAACGGGTGTGGACAAGGTGGTTCGGGTCCTTGTCGGTGTCGTTCGCATCTTTCCAGATTTCAGCGTCGAATGAGCCTCTTCCCAGGAACTCCAGCGGAATTTCCAGGTCGCGGGGCTGAACGGCCGACATGCCACCGAGATACCAGTCACTCCCCTTGCGACGAGCGGTCACTAACACCTCACCCACCCGACCTATTAAAACGCGCGTCTCGTCCCACCAGGTCGGCACAGTTCTCAAAAAATCAAACCCGAGCTGACCCTCGTACGCAGTAGGATAATCCGCGACCATGGGGTTCGGGTTGTCGAAGCAGACATACATCGCAAGATGATGCCCTCGGGTTCCAAGGACATTCGGGGCAACGCCTTTAGGTTGGAACCGATCGCGCAAAACGGAGCGGAAACCCCCGAGATGATAGTCCATGCGACCGGCAACCAAGCGAGTGAATGCCATCCTGAGGTTGTGCTCCGGGGTGCATCGGTCGCTCCATTTCAGATACTCCAAGTTCAAGGCACCTTCATGGTTCATCAAGTTGGGAAAGGTTCTCTCCAGGCCGGTGGGCTTCCAGATTCCATGGAGCTGGATTAGGAGGTGGTGTTTGGCAGCTGATTTCAGAATAGACTCGGCGAACTCTACAGAGTCTTGGTCATCGTGGTCAAAAAAGTCGACCATCATCCCGCTCCATCCTTGTTTCTGGAAAGCGGCGAACGCCTCTTCGACCCGCCCTCGCAGTGCCCCCTGATGAACCCAGGTCCAAAGTCGAACGTTCTTCGAATCGGCGTATCGATGGATGGCTTTCAAATCAAAACCTGGGCGAGGTCGGGTTACGTCCGTGTCCGGACCCGGCTCCACCCCTGGTTTGGACTGGTGATACCACGGCGTGGTCACGCCTTCGGTGGAGGTGATGGAATGGGTTAGGATGCCTTCACGAGAACAGAAATCGATGTATTTTTTGTTCATCGCGAACGAGAGCATGGGTGTGCCAGGCTGCCCATCGTAGACGTCGCCATTCCACCAGTG
>JAEUHE010000069.1 GCA_016793885.1 Verrucomicrobiales bacterium | reverse complement strand
TCACCCAGGGTAGACGCTCGTGCCTCACGCCAACCCTGGGCTTTGAGGCGGAACCCCTTCGGGGTAAGTGCCGGTTACGGTTGGGCGATGGTTTCACTCTCTAGTTCTAGTCTAGTCCCCATTTTTGGAGGTAAAGATGAGAGAGGGCTGCCGCACTCGATATGGCCCTGTTGCTCGCGAAGCGTTTGGAGTTGATCGGGAACCGCAAAAACTTAGGTGAATCTGAGCGCCACATGGTTTCGGCCAACATCACAAAGGTTGTGGGGCTTATAGCATTCTTCCCGAGCGTGGGACTCCTCCTGTGGCTGTGCGAGTGGCTGATAGGCGGATCGTAAGCCCGGAAATGCAAAATGGTTGGGGACATCTACTTTTTCGACAATTGCGTCGATAGACCGGGGTGTCGCTACGCTCCAGGCCCCGGCTACAGTGCATGACAGAAGTCATTTCCGAATCGAGCAGTTAGACGGGGTTTTGGAAGGATCGTCGATGAAGCCCTTGAGCGCGTTGCAGAGGCGATCAGAAACTTCATCGCTGGTCTTGGTAATGAAGTCCCAGCAACATTCAGCTTTAAGCCTTAGCCACAGTCGTTCGATTGGATTGAAATCCGGGGAGTAGCCCATCGACGTCGAGGCCGCAAATCTCCCGCAACCTCAGACTCGTCACTTACCCACAGCTCGATCTTGGGCTGTCGGTTTATCTCGACAGGGATAGTTTGGCAACAAACCCACCGTCGAGTGCCACGTGAATCCGGAGTTGATCTCCCGAGCTGACCCGGGAACGAGTGTGGACAACGTGGTTCGGGTCCGTGGCGGTGTCGTTCGCATCTTTCCAGATCTCCGCTTCGAAGGAGCCTTTTCCGAGAAAGCCAAGTGGAATTGTGAGGTCGCGGGGCTGGACGGCCGACATGCCACCGAGATACCAGTCTCGACCCTTGCGACGGGCGGTCACCAACACTTCACCCACCTGACCGACCAAAACACGTGTCTCGTCCCACCAGGTCGGCACAGTTCTGAGAAAATCGAACCCCAGCTGACCCTCGTACGCGGTGGGATAATCCGCGACCATTGGGTTAGGGTTGTCAAAGCAGACATACATCGCAAGATGATGCCCCCGGGTTCCAAGGACATTCGGCGCAACGCCTTTAGGTTGGAATCGCTGAGGCGACACGGCACGGAAGCCCCCCAGATGGTAGTCCATGCGACCGGCAACCAAGCGAGTGAACGCCATCTTTAGGTTGTGCTCCGGAGTGCATCGATCGCTCCACTTCAGGTACTCCAGATTTAAGGCACCCTCATGGTTCATCAGGTTGGGGAAGGTTCGTTCGAGGCCGGTGGGCTTCCAAATCCCATGGAGCTGAATCAGGAGTTTGTGCTTGGCAGCGGACTTCAAAATCGACTCGGCGAACTCCACCGAGTCCTGATCATCGTGGTCGAAGAAGTCGACCATCATCCCGCTCCACCCTTGCTTTTGAAAGACGGCGAACGCTTCTTCGACCCGCCCTCGCAGCGCCCCCTGATGGACCCAGGTCCAAAGTCGAATGTTCTTCGAATCAGCGTATCGATGGATGGCTTTCAAGTCAAAACCTGCGCGAGGTCGGGTGACGTCCGTGTCCCGACCCGGTTCTACCCCTGGTTTAGACTGGTGATACCACGGCGTGGTGACGCCTTCGGTGGAGGTGATGGAATGGGTTGGGATGCCTTCGCGAGAACAGAAATCGATATACTTTTTGTTCGTCGCGAACGAAAGCATGGGTGTGCCAGGCTGCCCATCGTAGACGTCGCCGTTCCACCAATGGAAAGTGATTTTGCCTGGATGGATCCAGGAGGTGTTGCCGATCTCTGACGGGCTGTTGAGACAGTAGAGTGTCGACGATTCCAAAAGTGCCCCGGGGCGGTCCGCGAGGAGCACGACTCTCCAGGGTGTTTTCAACGGGAGGGTGGCTGAGACTTGTGAACCATCAGCTCGAGGTGTCAGTTGACAAACGAGGGCATCGTCACTCGATGCGTTACCGGCCCGCATGAGAGCCATGCCCGCGTAACGCCGCAGCGCTGCCTCGGTGATAGCGGCATGAGTGCCATCCTTCCAAGCGAGAGTCAGGGGCATGTCTAGAAGCTCACCCTTCCGGATTCGGCTGAACTCGGTGCTCGTGACGTTATGCTCGTGGGAAGTTTTGAAATTCTCTAAGTATTGGATGTGACCGATAGGATCGCCTGTCGGACAGAACGAAGTTGCTTCGTTGGTGATCGTGACCGAGGTCTGAGCACGTTCCGCCGGCAGTTCATAGCGCAGAGCGATCGCATCATTGTAACACCGGAACACCACCACCGTTCGGTGACCACTCTCTGTGACGAACTGAAGCCGGGCTTCGTTGAAGCGATCATCCGCATCTTTCGAGCGTCCATGCAGTACTCGGATCCGCTGATTTCTCGTGCTTCGAGTTTCCTTTACGACCCGTATTCCGCTCATCAGGTCTCCCGCCTGCGCTGTTTGGAGACTCAGATGGCAGTTGGTGAAGAGGACTCTATTCTGGAACGATGCCGACCAGCTGGGCGTTGCAATCGAATCCGGAACGGGAAGATGTAACGCGACATGAATTCGGCCGTCCGGTGAAGGCAAGTCGACCAGCTGACAAAAGGCTCCGGTGACCCCACCAGGGAAGGTAAGTAACCCTACACACACCGCGTAGGATCGGATCGCCGTGAGTATTCCACGCCTCCAAATCTCGGGCCAACGCGGTGCGATCAAATTGCCGTGCATTTCAGGGGTGGGCATTGGGTATTAGTAACGTGTGGGCTAGAGCCCGACAAGGGTATTCGCCCCTCAACACCGCGCATAGGCATTGTGAACGGCATGCCCAGAAAGCGGCAGCTGGAGGTGGCAGTCAACACCTTCGTGCGCAGTATTCGAACTGCAGCCAAAGCATTCATAGAAGATCCTCTCGGAACGCCGCCCATCCGGAACCGGAATCGCGTTAAATCGGTTCAACCCAACTTCCTCGAGTAGATGAGAGAAGCAGTATAGCTCCACACTCGGAACTGACTTTAGTATTCGGTGATCAAGATAGGTGACCTCGGGTGGCAGGGATTCTTTAGTTTCCTTGAGCCATCCGTGCACGCAGTGGCCTCTGAGGTTGTCGACTTCGGCCTAAGTTACGGGCTCCAAAACGGGCACCAAATGGTTCAGTTGGGTTAGGTAGGGTTCAGATGAGTTAGCTTGATTTGCTGAGGAAAATGAGACATTTTGACTTGGTTCGAAGGTCGTAGGCGAACGATTCCGACCCTCGCCTCCAAATTTTCGCAAACGCGAAAATTTGCCGCGCCGAAGTACCAACGAAGGCGGGCTACCAATACCCCTGCGCACCCCCAAAACTCCCAGAAAAACCCAACGAAACGCTCTTTTTAGCCAGAGTTATTCTTCATCATTCGCCCGTCACTTGATTCAGCTCCCTTGTAGCTCCCCCTTCACCTCACCCTAGCCCAGCCCTTCCGACTGCTAACAAAACTGCTAACATACATCACCCTTACCACCGACAACGTTGCAGTTCCTGGTTGGATTCGAGCCGGGTGAACACCCGCCTCGTCCCTGACCGTCCCTAAGTCAATTTCAAGCGCAGCGTTCATTCACAGGTTAATCCGCAGTGGCCCCCGAATGTGTTGCATCCTATTTTTCCCTGAACCCGCCGAGTCGAAAAACTCGTTCCACGGTCGCCCAACCTGAAGACGTATGCGGAGCGCTTTGTTCGCACGATCAAGGAGTCGTGTTTGGACAACCTGATCCTGTTTGGCGAATCGTCCTTGCGAGAAGCGCTTTCTCAGTTCGTTGAACCCTATCATCAGGAACGAAACCACCAGGGGCTTGAGAACAAAATCATCCGGCCTGAGTTCGCGGAGTTCCCAGCAGAAGGATGGGTTCAGCGTCGTAAAAGGCTCGGCAGCCTTTTGAACTACTACTACCTAGAAGCCGCACAAAAGTGTCCTCGTTCGAACTTGTGGACACTGCGGGATATGCCGAAAAAGTGACTGGTTTCGCCAACCGAATCCCAAATCGCGCGGGGTGCAACGCCTCCCGGCAGATAGGCATCCGGGCCGGCTACAATTCTTTCAACGCGTGATTGGCCCTCACCGTAGCCCGCAGGGTTAAACCCCTGCGGGCCTAATGGTCGACTGTTTCTCGAGTGGACTTACCGCAGCACTTCGATGCCCGCTCCGAAGTTGATGTGATAGGCCGCGCCGCCGAGCACCAGCGCGGGAACGGATTTAACGCCCGCTTGCTCTGCTTCGGCGACTCGATGCCTTTGCTGGCCCAAGTGGACGTGTTCCACGTCGAAGCGGGCGGGATCGAGGGCTGCAGCGACGTTCTGTTCAGCGGCGACACACACGGGGCAGCCCGCGTGATAGAATACTGCTTTGGTTTTCATGACGGTTCTCTGGATGTTTCGTTTGCGTTTTCCATCTTATCCGGCGCTCGACTCGGATGTCGTGCGTCGAGGTTTCATTTCGTCAGAATCTGGCGGCAGCGAAAGAGGGCACAAACTGGTAGGTGGTCACCCTTTTGTTCCCAGCTGATTTTCCACCGCCCGTCGGTTAGACTCGTAGTATGACGAAGAAAACCAGACTCAAAGCCAAGGTGCTCTCCCTGCCCGAAAGCAACGCCTACCGGCGCTTGGAGGACGTGGTGGGATGCAAGTGGCCGGCGGCGGTCGTGGCGGCCATCGGGCGTGGCGTCGCGCGGCCCGGACAATTGGAGCGGTTCATCCCCGGCATCTCAACCAAGGTTCTCAACGAGCGGCTGCGCAAGCTGCTGGACTACGGCGTGATCAAGCGGGCAGAATTCCCCGGCAAGGTGCTGCGGGTGGAATATCAACTCAGCGCTACAGGCCGGAAGCTGGAGGGCATCATCGAACAACTCCGCGACCTGGACGAAGAGCACGCGCAAGGTCAGGTCGCCACCGTTGAAGGGTGACGGCGCGGGCGGCAATTGATTTTTTGAAGGCCTAACTTGAAGCAGGCAAACGCTACGGATTGGTCGCAGCCCTCAGTCCTATCGGCGAATCAAAGAAATACTTACCGCTGTGCACCATCTCTAGCAGTTGATAGATGCTCCGGCATTCCCCCCAAATGTGCCATAGTAGGGGAAGCACCTTCCTACCGAAACATGAGAACAGACACCGCCGGCAGCAAGGAGTCATCGAATATTTGCAGGAGGAGGTTCGGGTTCTCCAAGAACAACTGGGGAAACGTCCTCGTCTCACCGATGACCAGCGCCGACGGTTAGCTGTCAAAGGCAAGTCGGTGGGCCGGAAGGGACTTCTACAGTTTGCCAGCATCGTTACCCCAGACACTCTGCTTGCCTGGCATCGTCGTCTCATCGCCAAGAAGTACGACGGGACCAAGAATCGCGGAGCAGGTCG
Organism: Verrucomicrobiales bacterium; assembly: GCA_016793885.1. Lineage (NCBI taxonomy): Bacteria > Pseudomonadati > Verrucomicrobiota > Verrucomicrobiia > Verrucomicrobiales > Verrucomicrobiales bacterium. The sequence continues at coordinate 941 of JAEUHE010000069.1, read as the reverse complement.
GCCTCCGACCTCCGGCGATTTGAAGGAACTGATCCTAAAGATGGCGCGGTAGCATCGGTCGTGGGGTTACACGCGCATCCAAGGAGCTTTGGCCAACGCGAGACATGAGGTCGGACGCGGGACGATAGCCAAGATCCTCCGGGAGGCCGGCATTGACCCAGCGCCGGGGCGCCGGCAGGGAATGACCTGGAAGGAGTCCTTAAGAACTCATTGGGACGTCATAGCGGCCACCGACTTCTTCACGGCCGAGGTGTGGACTCCTGCAGGGTTGGTGAGCTGCCACGTCCTTGCGAGAAGCAGTTTCTCACTTCGTTCAACATTATCATCAGGAAAGGAACCACCAGGGGCTCGAGAACAAAATCATCCGCCCTGAGTTTGCGGAGTTTCCACAGACCGGCACTATTCGTTCACGTCGGCGCCTCGGCGGACTACTGCGCTTTTACTACCGAGATGCCGCATGAAAATCGCCTCGTTCGATTTTGTGGACACTACGGGCAAGGACTGTTTCGTCTGTAGTTGCGGTCACTGGCTCGTGGCGCGGTGCGTTCCAGCTAGGCGATAGAGTCGACGTGGGAGCACTCCTGTTCTTGAGGAATCTTGACCTTTCAGGATGCTAGCCATGCCCTGGGGCATGTTCAGCGCGTATCCATCTGGAGGCTTTGGATCATCCGTTTGCGATTCCGTCCGGTGAGCAAATCAGCTAAGGTGAATTGATCAAGGTGGCGGTAAAAACTGCCCACGGCCTCAGCGAGAATTCCCTTCAGCCTACAACTTCCATTGAGTTTGCAGCTGTTGGTGGCGGGATCGAAACACTCGACAATCACCGGTTGATCCTCGGTCTCTCGGATCAGTTTCCCGAGTCGGATTTGCTCTGGATTGAGCGCAAGCTGCATCCCGCCCCCTCGGCCCCGTCGAGTTTGAAGGTAACCCAATTTCGCCAG
>JAEUHE010000068.1 GCA_016793885.1 Verrucomicrobiales bacterium | reverse complement strand
TTACGATGATGAGTTGTATCTAAAACAGCTCGAACAACGCAAAGCTCCCATCGCAAAACGCGCTCGCCAGATCGCTCAAGAAATGGCGGCCTAACCTAAAAAATACCTTGATTGGTTCACCTCAGCTGTTGGCTAATCTCTTTGAACCCTGCGGGTTCTCGATGTCGGCTAATCTCTTTGAACCCTGCGGGTTCTCGATGTCGAATTCACCAACTCACTCGGAGAAGTAAGTAGCCCATCTAAACTGTCTAGTCCGTCTGATTGGAGAGGCCCGCCGCTTACGATTTCATGGAAACCCGCAAACGTTCCGCAGAAGGAAGATCTCCGTTCATGAGTCCCGATGAAGGGTCCAGGAATTCTTCGATAATCCAGATTTCCGGGCCGACGTAGTTGCATTTAGCCCACTCGTTCAGGAAACTCGTCAAGGAACTGGCAATGATCTGATGTTCTGAGTCATGCGCCAGATAGACCACAGCTCCTTGATCCGCTTTCGCAAGGCTCAATCCCAGCATGTCTCCATTGTCCAATCTGCAGAACGGAAGAGTTGACTTTCATCGCACGGATTCTGATTCGTCTTCAGATATCCATGGGTCGTTGATCCACTCCGCTGAGCGTGGCAGTCAGTGATGAGAGGCCCCAGAGCTGGACCCGAGCCATCATTTTTCGTCACCCCACGTCCACTTCGTCGGCCTGGGTCAGATTGCGGGCCAGTCGCAGTCGCAGTCGCGCCAACCGCTCCCCAAGTCTCCCGAGGAAGACCTCGTCCGTGGCCTGCCGATCCACTTTCATACACGCCTAATATGGCGTCTTAATGGCATGCGGCAAGATCTAGACGCCACATAAGACGTGTTACAACTGACTAACTTGGACTGCCCACGCCTCATGGGCCGGGACGGCCCACGCTACAACTGTAGAATCGTCCATGCTGGACGATTCCCCGCCCCCCCGAGCGCAGCGGGCATTTCACCCCCTTTCCCTCCTTCCACATCCCACCAAAGCCAAGAATGGTGCCATTTCAAACAATTCAGGTAACACGCACTCCGAGAAGCAATGATACGACTGGAGCCTCAACTGGCGACCTCGAACCTTGGGTATTTATTCGCCCACGCCCGGTTGAATCGATTTGAGTAAGTCGGAACAGGCGAACGTCGAATCTAGACCGTAACCATATGATCGAACCATCCGTAATTGAGAAGCGGGATCAGCCGCGCTTTCGCGTCGCGTCGGCCATCCGAAACGTGACGCAGTCATCGCCGGTTCTATCGGCCATCGCCGCCACCACCGTGATGCTCGCGAGTTCGCTCCGGTCCTCCGCCGCGGAGAGTTCCATCGCGTTCAACCGCGATGTCCGCCCCATTCTTTCCGACAACTGTTTCGCCTGCCATGGCCCAGATCCCGGCACGCGCAAAGGTGGCTTACGGTTGGATACGAAGGAAGGCATGTATGATCGCGCGCCCAAGCGCGAACCCGCCGTGGTGCCGGGTCGGCCGGCCGACAGCACTTTATGGACGCGCATCATGACGACCGATCCGGACGACGTCATGCCGCCGCCGAAATCGCACAAGGAGCTGAAGCCCGAACAGAAAGCGGTCCTGAAGCGCTGGATCGAGCAGGGCGCACCCTGGCAGTCGCATTGGTCGCTCATCAAACCGGAACGAGGCACTGTTCCCACGCCCACCAAACTGGCCGATCGCGTGCGCAATCCGATCGACAACTTCGTGTTTGCTAAGCTTGAGGAGAAAGGGCTCAGCCCCGCACCAGAAGCAGACCGCCGCACGCTGGCCCGTCGGCTGGCCCTGGACCTGACCGGCCTTCCCCCGCGTGCCGAGGAAGTCGAAGCCTTTGTCCGCGACCGTTCTGCCGATTTCTATGAGAAGTATGTGAACCGGCTGCTCGAATCGCCGCGCTGGGGAGAGCATCGTGGACGTTACTGGTTGGATGCCGCCCGCTACGCGGATACCCATGGACTGCACTTCGACAATTATCGTGAGATGTGGCCCTACCGCGATTGGGTGATTGCGGCATTCAACCGAAACCAGCCCTTCGACCAATTCACGCTGGAACAGCTCGCCGGAGATCTGCTGCCGGGAGCCACTCAAGACCAAAAGGTCGCGACTGGATTCCATCGCTGCAATCCCACCACCAACGAGGGTGGAACCATCGATGAAGAGAACCTCGCCAATTATGCGCGGGATCGGGTGGAGACCACCTCCTGGGTTTGGCTGGGGCTGACCGCCAATTGTGCGGTCTGTCATGATCACAAGTTCGACCCGATCACGATGAAGGATTTCTACTCGATGTCGGCTTTCTTCCGCAACACGGTCCAGCCCGGTCGGGATGGCAACGTGAAGGATTCCTCCCCACATCTGATTCTCATGAAGACCGAGGCGGAGCAAGCGCGTTGGAAAGCGCTACCCGGCGAAATCGAGACGGCCCGCAAGCCGCTCGAAGCGCTGCGAACCAACTCCGAGCCGCAATTTGCCGCCTGGCTAAACACCCTCAAACCGGCGTCCATCGAAGCGGGCCTGACCTCAAAAGGACTGATAGCTCGCATCCCACTGGCCGGTAAGGACACCAATCGCGTGGCCTGGGTGAACGACAAAGGAGCCACAAATTGGGTGAACACGACCGGCAAAGTCACTTTGCGCGAGGGTGGCAAACTCGGAACTGCACCGCAGTTCAACGCTCAGGCGACGGCAGAGTTTAAGAAGCTCGGAGATTTTGATCGGCAAGATGCGTTCACCTGTTCGACCTGGGTCTTTGTCCCGGGTGATTACGAAGGTCGGGCGGTGGTGCTGTCGCGAATGGAGGAAGACGAACCTGGCAAGCGCCGGGGCTGGGACATTCAGTGGGAACATCGACATTATTCCATTCACCTGATTCACGACTGGCCAAACGATGCCATCCGCCTGCGCACGCGAAATCAGTCAGCGGGCCGTGGCAGCTGGCAGCATCTCACCCTCACCTACGACGGCTCGAGCCGTCCCGAGGGAGTGCGACTTTATGTCGACGGCAACGCGGTGGAGATCGAGGTAGATCGGGTTCGGCAGCTGAGCGGTTCCATCCGAACCCGCCAGCCACTGAAACTCGCGCAGCATGCCACAGGCAACCATCTCGACGGCCTTTCGCTGCAGGATGTCCGCCTCTACTCCCGGGCTTTGGCTTCGGAAGAAGTCCGTTTGGTCGCGCAAGCGAAGTCCCTGGAGGAGTGGCTGCAAAAGCCGGCGTCGGACCGCAAGCCCGAGCCCAGGAAAACCTTGCTAGATTACTATTTGGTGACCGAGGTCGAAGCCTACCGAGTTGCGCGACAATCCGCCCGCGCGCTCGAGCGGGAGCGAGACGGTCTGCGCATGGGAAATCCGGGGACCCACGTGCAACAGGAGAGCACGAATGCTATGGGTATCGCGCATGTGCTGTCGCGCGGCCAATACGACAAACCCAAGGAAAAGGTAGAGCCCGCGGTCTTTGCCGCCCTCAACCCACTTCCCGAAGGCGCTCCCAAAAACCGTCTCGGACTGGCCCAATGGCTAATCTCGTCAGAGAACCCGCTGGCAGCACGCGTCACCGTTAACCGGTTCTGGCAGGAGGTCTTCGGCGTCGGCCTGGCTAAGACGTCGGAGGATCTGGGAATCATGGGCGAAGCCCCGTCCAACCAGGCGTTGTTGGATTGGCTGGCGGTCGAGTTCCGCGAGAAGGGCTGGAACGTGAAGGAGTTCTTCAAGCTCATGGTCACCTCCGCCACCTATCGTCAAAGCGCCAACACCACCCCGGAAAAGCTGGAAAAGGATCCCTTCAACCGATGGCTGAGCCGGGGACCGCGATTCCGCATGGATGCCGAGATGGTGCGGGATTATGCCCTTGCAGCCAGCGGACTTCTGGCCCCGCGCATCGGGGGACCGAGCGATCGACCCTATCAGCCCGGCGGGGTCTGGGAGGCGGTTGCCATGCCGGAGAGCAACACGCGTTACTACCACGAAGACAGCGGTGAGTCGCTGTATCGTCGCAGTCTCTACACCTTCTGGAAACGCGCAGCACCACCGGCGAATATGGAGATTTTTAATGCGCCCAGCCGCGAGACCTCCTGTTTGCGACGGGAACGCACGAACACTCCGCTCCAGGCTCTGGCGACCTTGAATGACCCGCAGTTCATGGAAGCGGCGCGACATCTGGCCGTCCAGGCTCTTCGCTCTGGACGACGAGATCCTCGCAAGGGCCTGGATGCCCTGGCGCGCGCCGTGCTGGCCCGCCCGCTCACGAGCGAGGAGGAGCAGATTACCCGGACAGGCCTGGAGCGCTTCCTCGAATACTACGCAGCGCATCCCGAGGAGGCTCGCGCGCTCATCGAAGTCGGGGACAGCCCGGCGAACCGAAAAGAAAAGGCAGAGCTGATCGCCGCCTGGACCATGACGGCCAATCAATTCTTCAACCTCGACGAGGCCTTGAACAAGTAATTCAGACCGAAAGAACGTTATGAGTCTCTTTGACGATTACATCCGCTACGAAACCCGGCGCCAGTTCTTCAGCCGGGGGAAAAACGCCGTCGGCTTCGCCGCCTTGAGTTCATTACTCGGCAATCGCCTGGGCGCGGCGGCGAACAACACCGGTCACGCCGGCCGCCCCGACCTGCCGCATTTCGCCGCCAAGGCCAAACATATCATCTACCTGCACATGGTTGGCGGTCCCTCACAAATGGACCTGTTCGACTACAAGCCCGAGATGCAGAAGTGGTATGACAAAGATCTCCCGGAGTCGGTGCGCAATGGGCAGCGGCTGACGACCATGACCTCAGGACAGGCGAGGTTCCCGATTGCCCCCTCCAAGTATAAATTCGCTCAACACGGCAAGGCGGGCACCTGGGTTTCGGAGCTCCTGCCCTGGACCTCAAAATGCGTCGATGACATGGCGTTCATTCGCTCGATGCACACCGATGCGATCAACCACGAGCCGGCTATCTGCTACATGCAGACCGGCAACCAGGTCACCGGCCGGCCCTGCCTCGGCTCCTGGGTCAGTTACGGCCTGGGTTCGCAGAACGCCAACCTCCCCAGCTTTGTGGTGCTGGTGGCCGAACCCACCAACAAGGAACAGATCCAGGCCATCTCAGCCCGCCTGTGGTCAAGCGGCTACATTTCCGGAGAGCACGCGGGCGTTTCTTTCCGCAGCAGCGGGGATCCTATCCTCTACATCAACAATCCCAAGGGAGTTCCCAGCCAACTGCGCCGAGTTCAGCTGGACGGCTTAAAAGCTTTGAACGAACTCAACTATCGCCAGGTGGGTGACGCAGAAACGCATACTCGCATCCAGCAGTATGAAATGGCGTTCCGCATGCAGGCCAGCGTGCCCGAACTGACCCAGGTGACAAGCGAACCCGAGTCCACCTACAAGCTCTACGGCGACGAAGCCCGCAAGCCAGGAACGTTCGCCTACACCGCTCTGATGTCGCGTAGGCTCGTCGAGCGCGGCGTGCGCTTTGTCCAAGTGTATCTGAACAACTGGGACCATCACGGCAACGTGGGAGGCCGGCTACCCATGCAGTGCAAGGACATCGACCAAGCCACCTACGGCCTCATCCAAGATCTCAAGCAACGGGGATTGTTCGACGAGACTCTGATCATCTGGGGCGGAGAGTTCGGTCGCACCATCTACAGCCAGGGTGGGCTGACTAAGGACAACTACGGACGCGACCATCACCCGCGCTGTTTCACCATGTGGATGGCGGGCGGCGGATCCAAAGGCGGAGTGGTTTACGGCACCACCGACGAGTTCTCCTACAACATCATCGAGAATCCAGTGAGCGTGCATGACTTCCACGCCACGATCCTCCATCTCATGGGCGTGGATCACGAACGATTCACCGTCAAGGTTCAGGGGCTGGACGCCCGCCTGACCGGCGTCGAACAATCACAGCTGCTGAAAGCGTTGATTTGAGGGAGGCGGGATAGTCGCCCACGGATCACACCGATCACACGGAACCCAAGAACAGCTCTGTATCCCGGTCGGCTCCGCGTGATCCGTGGGCAAAACACTCCGGGCCGAGGGCTCTATTGCCCGCCAGCGGCGTAGTAGGCATCGACTTTGGCGGCGACGTCGCGATAGCTGATGTCCACCTCGTAGAGCTGCTTGAACTGATCCATGGCTTCCGTCTTCTTCCCCATGACCTCGAGCACTGAACCCAGCTGGTAGACGAGATCCTTCTTCTCGTCATCGAAGTCAGGCTTTTCCTTGAGCGCCTCCTGAAATTTGCGCGCTGCGAGATCGTTCATGTTGCGCTTGGCAAAACATCGACCCAGATAAATGGTGCACTGCACTTTTCGATGCGGATTGGCCTGGGCCTTCTGAAACTCCTGAATGGCCTCGGTAACCTTGCCAGCCTTGAAATAGAGCTCGGCCAGTTCAAACTTGATCTGAAGATCGGTGGGATATTGGTCCGCTCGCTGGCGGCACTCAGCGATCTGGTAACCTAGTCGTTCGGCCTCGATTGCTGACTTGCGCTCGTTGAAGTCTTCGGCCACCGGATCGAGCTGCGTGATCAGATGATCATACTTTCGGGTCTGGGTCTCCGAGATCACCTTGTCCAGCGACGGGTCGTTGCCCGCCGGCGTAGCCTTGATCTTCTGATAAAACTCCAAAGCAAGATCGAACTCCTTCTTCTGAGTGTACAGCTCGGCGATGTTGCGGATTAGTTTCAGGTTGTTGGGCTCGACTTGCAACCGAGCCTCATAGTCGGCAATGAGGCGAGCCGCCACGTCGTCGGACTTGACCTGGCGCCCCTCCTGTTCGAGGGCGGTTGCTTCATCCTTATTCTTCAGAATGTCTCGATAGGACCCGCTGCCGTCCGCCAAGGCTTCGTATCCTTGCTGCTCCATGGTCTTCTTGGCGCTAAGGTTTTTATATTCCATGGCCAATTCCGTGTCGCCGGGGTTGCTGCGGATCAGCTCCAGGTAAACCTGCTCCGCCTTGTCCACCTGCCCGGATTCGGTCAAAGCCTGGGCATAACGCCGGAGCACTTCCTGATCCTTGGGTGATGTCCGACGGGCAATCTCCAAAGCAAAGCAAGCGGTTTTGAAAAAACCGGCCGCCAAAGCGGCTTCGGCCAGCAATTTGTTCCCCATGCTGGAATTGGGGTCGGCCGAAAGGATCTGCTCAGCGATCTGCATCGCTTCCTTGGGGTCTTTGCGCAAGGCCAACTGCCCCTTGGCCACCAAGGGTGAGGAGCTCGCCCCTCCGATCATCTTCTTAAAAAAGCCGCCTCCAGTGCCGTGCTTCTTGATCTGGGCGGCACGCAAGGCTTGCCGGGCCTCCAAACAGGCAGGCTCACGGAGCACCACCTGCTCCAAGATGCTAATCGCGTAGTCGAGATTCTGCCGTTCAAGCGCCACCGTGCCCTTTTGGTAGAAGTCCCGAAGATCACGCGAGATCTGATTCAGCGGTTTTTCGCTCATATTCCCAAAGTAATGATGCTAGGTAACCTAGACTGGTTACACTATAGATCCCAGCAAACGGCAAGCCAAGCGTGGACGGCGAGCAAAAAACCCCTCCATTCCAGGTTGCACCCCCCGCCCGGCACCGTATAATCCAGGGACGAGTCTCACGATTTGGCGACCTGGCTCCAACGCCAAGCAAGGATGCAGGCTTGAGCAGAGTGAACTGGTGCCGATCGATCTCATAGCATGGACACACTGAAGTTTATCTTTATTTGCCTGGAAGTACTGGTGCTTTTTAACGTGCTTATCTTTGTGCACGAACTGGGGCACTTCTGGGCGGCTCGCTGGCGCGGCTTGAAGGCTGAAAGGTTCGCCATCTGGTTTGGTAAGCCCATCTGGAGCAAGAACATCAACGGTGTCGAATTCGCTTTGGGCTGGATCCCCTTCGGAGGGTATGTGTCCCTGCCCCAGATGGCGCCGATGGATATGATTGAAGGCGGCACGGACCAGCCCCGGGAACCGCTGCCTCAGATTTCCGCCCTGGATAAGATCATCGTCGCCTTCGCGGGACCGCTGTTCAGTTTTCTTCTCGCCGTGGCCTTCGCCCTGATCGTCTGGGTGACCGGACGCCCGGTGAGCGAATCGGAGACAACCACCGTCATTGGCCATGTGCTCAAAGGCGGCCCGGCGGAAAAGGCCGGCCTCCAGGTCGGCGACCGATTGCTCGAAGTCGACGGCAAGCCCGTGACCAAGTTCGGCGGGATGGGGAACAGCATCATGTGGAGCATCGCCCGCAGCGAAGGCGAAACCATCCCGATCAAGTTCGAGCGAGCCGGCGAGGTCAAATCGATCGAAGTGACCCCCATCAAACCCCCCACCAAGATGTGGGAACGACGCTCGCTCCGCCAAATTCAAATCGAGCCCGCCAATACACCGGTGGTCGGACTGGTGTTCACCAACAGCCCCGCGGACCGCGCAGGCTTGCGCCGCTTCGATCAGATTATCGAGGTGAACGGCAAAAAGATGTATCACTTCGCCCAGGTCAGCCAAATGGTGGCGGAAGCACCGGAAGCTCCCCTGACTCTCCGGATCCGCCGCGACACCAACGAATTCACTGCCCAGATCACGGCCGAGAAGCCCCTCAAGCCGGCCGAGGAGAAACCCATGCTCGGGCTGCGCTGGGCCGACGGACGTAAGATGGACTTGGTCTACCCAAACCCCGTCGAACAAATCAGCACGGCCGTGACCACCATGATCAATACGTTCAGCGCTCTCCTGTCGCGCGGCTCCGAGATCGGCGTGCAACACCTGAGCGGGGCGGTCAAAATCCTCAACATCTACTACATGCTCTTCCAAAGTGAGCAAGGGTGGAGGCTCGCTCTCTGGTTCAGCGTGGTTATCAATGTCAACCTCGCCATCCTGAACATGGTACCCTTGCCGGTGCTGGACGGAGGACACATCGTCCTGGCCATCATCGACAGCTGCCGACGCCGCCCGGTGAGCGCCAAGACGCTTCAAGCGATTCAGTCGGCCTGCGCCTTCCTCCTGATCGGGTTCATGCTCTTCGTCACGTTCTTCGATGTTCAAGAACTGGGAGGCGGCAAGGGCAGGGACAAGAATCCTCCTGACCCGCAATTCGCACCCAAAGCGGCCGCGCCGGCCGCCCCGCGCCCCTGATACTCATGAAGTATTGCGACTCTCCCTACATCTACCGCCGTCGGCCATCGCGAGAAATTACCATCGGACGCCCCGGTCATGGAGGCTTGACCCTGGGTGGCGACACCCCGGTGGTCATGCAGTCCATGCTCACTTGCGACACCATGGATACGGCCGCTTGCGTGCAGCAAACCGAGGACCTGGTGGCGGTGGGATGCCAGATCGTTCGGATCACCGCCCCCACGGTCAAAGACGCCGCGAACCTGGAGCAGGTGGTGCAGCAACTCCGCCAACGGGGTTGTCATGTCCCGATCGTAGCGGATATTCATTTCAAGCCCGAGGCGGCCATGGAGGCCGCCAAATGGGTCGAGGTCGTTCGCATCAACCCCGGCAACTATGCCGATTCCAAGAAGTTCAACATCCGGGAATACTCGGATGACCAATACCTAGCCGAACTGACGCGTATTGAGGAGAAGTTCACCCCTCTGGTGAAGCTTTCCGTCGAAAAGGGCCGGGCCATGCGCATCGGCACCAATCACGGATCACTCAGCGATCGGATCATGAACCGGTTTGGCGATTCTCCCCTGGGAATGGTGGAGAGCGCGTTGGAGTTCGCGAGGATCGCTCGAAAAAATGGCTTCCACCAATTCAAGTTCTCGATGAAGTCGAGCAACCCCAAGGTGATGATCCAATGCTACCGACTGCTCGCCGCCAGGTTGGCCGAGCTGGGAAGCGATTGGAACTACCCGCTGCACCTCGGCGTCACCGAGGCCGGCGAAGGGGAGGATGGACGCATCAAGAGCGCCATCGGGATCGGTTCCCTGCTCTGCGACGGCATTGGCGATACCATCCGTGTCTCACTCACTGAGGACTCGCCCAACGAAATCGCCGTGTGCCGGGATCTCCTGGCTCAGATTTCCACCTTGGTCAACACGAGCCACGAGGTTCCCAATCTGGAACTCTCCTACGATCCCTTCCGATTCGAACGCCGATCCACCCCCGAGGTGGATCTGGGCATGGATGGGGTGCGCTGTGGCCATGAACAAACCATTCGCGTGGTGGTCACTCGGGCCACTTGGGACAAGGTCGCGCCTAAGATTCGACCGAAGGACGATGTCCGGCCCGAGGCGATCTACGAGGACCTGAACATTCAAGAGGTCGATCCTCGCGAGGATTTTTCCGTCGCCTGCGACACCCAACTCATCACGGTCAAGGATGGCCTCGACCTAGCTCCCATCACCGCCTTTCGGTTGTTGGCCGCGCGCCTCAAGCGCCTGGGTAGGAACAATCCGATTCTCTTGAAGGACTGCCTCAAGTTCGAAAGCACTCCCCTAGCTCCCAACATCGCACTGCTCCGCGCTTCCATCGTAATCGGCGCGCTTCTCTGCGATGGCATTGGAGACGCCATTCTGGTCCGCGGAGAGAGTGGAGCAGGACAATCCCTGCGCTTGGCCTTCAACATTCTCCAAGCGGCCGGATGCCGATCGTTCAAGACCGACTACGTGGCCTGCCCCAGCTGTGGACGCACACTCTTCAATCTCCAGACGGTCACCGCTCGCATCAAGGCCCGCACCGCCCACTTGAAAGGGGTCAAAATCGCCATCATGGGCTGCATCGTGAACGGCCCGGGAGAGATGGCCGATGCGGATTTCGGTTACGTCGGGGGCGCACCCAACAAGATCAACCTCTATGTCGGGAAGAACGCCGTGAAGTTCAACATTCCCGAAGGCGAAGCGGTCGAACGGCTGGTCGACCTGATCCGCGAGCACGGCAAATGGGTCGAGCCCGATCCCGGCAATGAAACGGTCCGCCTCGCGACCACAGCCTGACGCCCTAAACGCCGCAAGCGCGGGTTGAATATCGCAGCCCTATCCATGCTGGCTCGCCTCCACAGTTCGATCCCAAGCTTCATTGCCTGGCTGGCTCTGATCGCAGCCTGCGTTGAGGGCGTCACAGCTGCCGATGGCGATTCCAAGCCCGCGAAGCAGCGAGTGCTCATCCTCGGGGACAGCATCACGGCAGGATACGGAGTCGATGCCGCTGAAGGCTATCCCAGCCTGCTCCAGCAAAAGATCGACCAAGCCCAACTTCCCTATGTTGTCGTGAACGCAGGTGTCAGCGGGGACACCACCTCAGGCGGCCTGCGTCGAGTCGACTGGATACTGCGGCAGCCGGTGGATGTCTTCGTGCTCGCACTCGGAGGAAACGATGGGCTCCGCGGAATCGCACCGAGCATCACTCGCTCAAACCTCACCGCGATTCTGGAGCGGGTGCACGCCCGATATCCCAAAGCTCGACTGCTCCTGGCCGGAATGCAAATGCCACCCAACATGGGGAAGGATTACACCGAGGCGTTCCAGGCGTTGTTTCCCCAAGTGGCCAAGCAACAGCAGGCCGCATTGATTCCGTTTCTCTTGGAAGGCATTGGCGGCAAGCCTGAGTTCAACCAACCTGACTTGATCCACCCAACTCCCGTCGGACATCAAAAGATCGCTGAGAATGTTTGGCAGGTTCTCAAGCCCATTCTCACGGAGAGATAGGCTGAGGAGAACAGTGTCCCGCGAAGGGGCAGGTTTTCAGTCCTGAGACGAGTTTGCGCCACGAGCGCCCTACCTATGGACTGCGGTGGCACGACCTCATCTTTACCTCCAAAAATGGGGACTAGACTAGAACTAGAGAGTGAAACCATCGCCCAACCGTAACCGGCACTTACCCCGAAGGGGTTCCGCCTCAAAGCCCAGGGTTGGCGTGAGGCACGAGCGTCTACCCTGGGTGA